>JALONX010000652.1 GCA_025454695.1 Chloroflexaceae bacterium | reverse complement strand
CAGCTGTTTCTCACCTTCATCGTCCCCATCGCCTTTATGACCACCTTTCCGGCGGCGGCGCTGCTGGGCCTGCTCGACCCGCTCTATCTGGCGCTTGCTCCGGTGATCGCCGCGCTGCTGCTCCTGGCCTCGCGGGCCTTCTGGCGCGTGGCGCTGCGCTCCTACACTAGCGCCAGCAGCTAATGTAGTTACGAGTTGCGAGTTACGAATTACGAATATCCTTATCGCAAGGGTGCCGGTCTCCTACCGAACAGGCGGTGGCTTGAGGAGACCGGCACCTTTTGCGGGCACCACGTTGAGGCGTTTTGTTTTTGCGGTGCCGGTTTCCCGCCACTCGCCAATCGCCAATCCGCCCTTTGACCGATTGACGCCGTTGCCGTGTGGGTGTATGCTATGTGTGACCAAAAAAACAAACTAGTCACAGAGAAACAGTATGCCACGTGCCTTTTCAGAGCAGGAGAAAGACGCTATTCGGGCGGCGCTGCTGGAGCAGGGGCGAGCCTTTCTGGCCACCTATGGTATTCGCAAAACCAGCGTGGAGAATTTGACCGACGGCGTGGGCATCTCAAAGGGGGCCTTTTATCTTTTTTTTCCCTCAAAGGAAGAGCTGTTTTTCACCATCTTCGAGCAGTTCGAGGCCGACTACCAGGAGCAGTTGCTGCGGCTGGCAGCCCGGCCCGCGCCCAGCCCACGGCTGCGGCTGCGCGAGTTTTTCCGCCATGCCTTTGGCCTGTGGCGCAGCAGCCCGCTCTTCCGGCACTTTGGCCCCGATGATTACAACCTGCTGCTGCGTCGCCTGCCGCCGGAGCGGGTCGCCGCTGCACTGGACAGCGACGAACGCTTTGCTGCCCGCCTGCTGGCGCTCTGGCAGGCCGATGGGCTGAACCTT
Source organism: Chloroflexaceae bacterium (assembly GCA_025454695.1). Lineage (GTDB taxonomy): Bacteria > Chloroflexota > Chloroflexia > Chloroflexales > Chloroflexaceae > JALONX01. The sequence goes on along the minus strand of JALONX010000652.1, from coordinate 3,294 downwards.
CACATGGAGCCTGCGGCCTTCACCGCCCTGAGTCGCTCGCTTTTCTTCGTCAGCATGCATGCCGACGAGATTGGCCCCCACTACCAGGGGACGATTGACCTCCTGTGCGACGGCGTGGCCATGCGGTTGGTGGAGGGGTTGAGCAATGAGCGCTGAACGCTGATGTAATGCGTAGTGCATAAACCCAATGATTGCATTGTCGTTTGTCAAAGAAGTTTCCCGGTTTTCCATGCCGCTCATTGTCATTCCGAACGAAGTGAGGAATCTTCGTTGTAATGCATTGAAGACCCCTCACTTCGTTCGGGGTGACAATGTAAGGACAATGAAAAGAATCTCATTGAAATGTCCCTGAATATCGTATTCCTATTTACTTGATTTCCCTCATTTCCTTTTAGAGCACGATTCTTGGTTCTCGATTCTCACCAAAGGAAAAGATGATGCTTGATGTACGCGATCTGCGTTTTACCTATGCTGGGGCGAAGCAGCCCGCCCTGCACGGGCTGAGTTTTGGTGTGGAGCGGGGCGAAATTCTGGGCTTGCTCGGGCCGAGCGGCGCGGGCAAATCCACCACCCAGAATATTCTCATCGGCCTGCTGAAAGGCTACAGCGGCCAGGTGCATGTGCTGGGCCGCAACCTGGCCGCGTGGGGCAGCGACTACTACGAGCGCATCGGCGTGGCCTTTGAGTTGCCGACCCACTTTCGCAAGCTCACCGCGCTGGAGAACCTGAACTACTTTCGCGCTCTCTACCGCCGCCCGGCCCACAGCGCCCGCGAGGTGCTGGCCTGGGTGGGCCTGGGCGATGCCGCCGAGCAGCGGGTTGAAGCCTTTTCCAAAGGTATGCAGAACCGTTTGAGCCTGGCTCGTGCCCTGCTCCATGGCCCCGAACTGCTCTTTCTCGATGAGCCAACCTCCGGCCTCGACCCGGTGAACGCCCGCATCATCAAGGAGTTGATCCAGGCCCAGCGGCAGGCGGGCACAACCGTGTTGCTCACCACCCACAACATGGCGCTGGCCGAGGAACTCTGCGACCGGGTGGCTTTTCTGGTGGACGGCGCGATTCAGCTGCTGGACGAACCGCGTGCGCTGAAGTTGCGCTACGGCAGCGCCAGCGTGCAGGTGGAGTATGGCCACAACGGCAACGCCCGCCGTGAGTCCTTTCCGCTGGCCGGGCTGGGCAGCAACGAACAGTTTCTGGCGCTGTTGCGTTCGTCGCCGCTGCAAACCATTCATTCGCAAGAGGCCAGCCTGGACGACATTTTTGTGCAGGTGACCGGACGGAGGCTAGAATGACCCGCTTGCTCACCACCATGCGCTGCGACTTCACCGTGCAGTGGCGCAACGGCTTCTACGCCGCCACTGCCGTTGTCACCGCCGTCTGGCTGCTGGCTGCCGTGCAAGCACCCTTTGACCTGCGCTGGCTCCTGCCGCCGCTGCTGGTGGGCAACCTGATGGTAGGCACCTTCTACTTTCTGGCCGGGCTGGTGCTGCTGGAAAAGGACGAACGCACGCCGTTGGCCCTAGCAACCACGCCGCTGCGCCATGGCGAATACCTGGGGAGCAAAATCATCACGCTGAGCGGCCTGGCCCTGGCCGAAACCCTGTTGCTGGCCGGGGTGCTGGCGGGCTGGCGCTTGAGTCCGCTGCCGCTGCTGGTGGGCACGCTGCTCGCCTCCATCATCTATTGCCTGGTGGGCGCACTTGCCGTGGCCCGCTACCATGCCATCAACCAGTTTCTGCTGCCCTCGGCCCTGGTGCTGGCGCTGCTCTGGCTGCCGCTGCTGGCCTACCTGGCGGGCTGGCAGCACCCGCTGTTGCTGCTGCACCCCTTCGGCGGGCCGCTGCTGCTGGTGGAAGCCGCCTTCTTCCCGCAGCCGCCAGCAGAAATCGCGCTGGCTCTGCTGGCAGGTGTGGGCTGGGTGTCGCTGTTCTGGCGCTGGGCGTTCGTCAGCAGCTCAACGCAGAGGCGCGGAGACGCGGAGACGCGGAGCTGTTGAGCTGTGGGAGCTGTGGGAGATGGGGAGCTGTGGGAGATGGGGAGATGGGGAGATGCGTAATCTCCGTCACCGTGTCTCCTGGTCTCCGGTCTTCGGTCTCCGGTCTCCGGTCTTCGGTCTTCGGTCACACAGTCTTCGGAGGAACTGATGCTTACCATGCATACAATCCGGGCGCTGGGGTCGGTGGATGCCGCCAGTGTGCGGCGTGACAGCCTGTTGTGGGGGATGCTGCTGGTGCCGCTGGGCCTGGCGCTGGCGACCCGCTGGCTGCTGCCAGGGCTGTTTGCCAGCGTCGGTAGGTTGGTTGGCATTGACATAATGCTCTACTACGGGGCTTTCTTCGGCTATGTGCTGCTGCTGCTGCCGCCCGCCATTTGTGGCATGGTGGTTGGTTTTCTGCTGCTCGACCAGCGCGACGAGCAGACGTTGCTGGCCATGCGGGTGACGCCGCTGCCCTTCAGCGGCTACCTGGCCTACCGGCTGGCGCTGCCCATGCTGCTGAGCCTGCTGATGACGCTGCTGGCGCTGCCGCTGGCCGGGGTGACGACGCTGAGCCTGGCCCAGCTGTTGCCGCTGGTGCTGCTGGCCGCACCGCTAGCCCCGCTGCTGGCGCTGTTTCTGGCCGCTTTTGCCGCCAACAAGGTGCAGGGCTTCGCATTACAAAAGCTGATGGGCCTGCTGCTGGTGGGGCCAGCCGTGGCCGCCTTTGTGCCCGAGCCGTGGCGCTATCTCTTCGGGCTGATGCCCACCGCCACCCCCGCTGCCCTGCTCTGGACGATGGAGGCCGGCGCGCCCTTCAACTGGCTAGTGTGGCTGGGCGGCCTGGTCTACCAGGGCCTGCTGCTGGCGCTGCTGCTGCGCAAAGTGGGGTAGAATACGTACTGCGTACTGCGTAACGATCCTTTAAAAAAAATTTTAGCTCTCGCAAAGCCGCAAAGGCGCAAAGTTTTAGCACACGCACGTTTCTGTGCCATCCTTTGTGAGCTTTGCGCCCATTCAACAAGCTCAGGGCAGGCTTTGCGAGAGGCTTTTCAGTCAGGTTCTGTAGCAGTTTGCATATCGGTTGAGCCAGCACCATGGGGTTGTTTCGCATCGCAGTGCTGTTCCAATCTGCAATCTGCAATCAGCCAATCTGCAATCTGTTATATAAGGTTATACATGCATATTAAGCCGAAGGTGGCGGTGGTGGGGTGCGGGGCCTGGGGCCGCAACCTGGTGCGCAATTTCCATCAGCTTGGGGCGCTGGCGCTGGTGTGTGAACCCACACCCGAAGGGCGGGCGCTAGCGGCGAGCCTGGC
>JALONX010000651.1 GCA_025454695.1 Chloroflexaceae bacterium | reverse complement strand
TAGTAAAAGTTGACTCGCCAGTTGTGCTGCATGCTTATTTGTACTATCTTGCTACGTAACATATGTGTGTACTTATATTTCTGTGCCCTTTTGTATGAAACAGATACTGTATTGGTAGAGGTGTTGACACAAGGCGCTTTCGGATTAATAATACCGCCCTACTGTTGTGAGTGGAGCGATGAGTCTGCGTATACTTTTTCTTAACCCATACCATGGCGGTTCACATGCGGCGGTGGCCGAAGGCTACGCTGCCCACACACGCCATGTGGTGCAACTGCTCACGCTGCCCATTTATGGGGGCTGGCGCTGGCGCATGCGTGGCGCGGCGGTGACACTGGCCCGCCTGGCTCGGCAACAGCCTCCGCCCGATTTGATTATCACCACAGACATGCTCGATGTGGCGACGTTTCGAGCCTTGTATGGTCAACCGTCGGTGCCGCTGGTGGTTTATTTTCACGAGAATCAGTTGACCTACCCCCTGCCGCAAGGCCGCAGCCGCGACTTGAGTTTTGCATGGACGAACTACACCAGTTGCCTGGCGGCTGATGCAGTGCTATTTAATTCACGCTTTCATCAGCAGGCATTTCTGGGGGCGCTGCCCGCCTTGCTGGGGCGTTATCACGATTATCAGGAACTTGAAACCATTGCGCAGATTGGTGCAAAAGCCCATGTGGCTCCACCAGGCATTGACCTGCAGGAACTGGTGGAACCTGCGCCGCAGGCCCATCCCCGGCAGGTGCCAACCGTGCTCTGGAATGGGCGCTGGGAGTATGACAAACAGCCAGAAGCGTTTTTTGCGGCGTTGGAGGAACTTGACCAGCGGAATGTTGATTTTCGCTTGATGATGGCTGGTGAACACATTGACCCCAATGCGCCCGCCTTTGTGGCTGCTCGCGAACGTTGGACGCAGCGGCTGGTGCATTGGGGCTACGCCGATAGGGCTAGCTATGTGCGGTTGCTGCACCAGGCCGATATTGTGGTGAGTACTGCTGTGCAGGAGTTTTTCGGCATTGGCATTGTCGAAGCGCTGGCTTGTGGTTGCATCCCCATTTTGCCGAAGCGCCTGACTGACCCCGACCTGCTGCCCGCCACCTACCATGCCGACTGTCTGTATGACTCGGCGGCGGAACTGGTGGAAAAGCTTCAGGGGGCCAGTGCCCAGGTTGAGCGTTTGCGTCAGATTGATTGGCAGGCGATTGCCCATCGGTATGATTGGAACGTCGTTGCAGCGCACTACGACTCGCTGGTGGAATCGGTGGTGGAAAAAGTTAAGAATGAATAAAGTGTCATTGACTTTAACCGCTCCCTATAGTATCCTCAGAAGTACGCATATATGTAGCATGCGGCGATTCTTCGCCAATGTGCCAGGTTTTCGGCTCGCTGTTGAGTGTTGCTGCGCTGTCCCTTCAGTTCAGGCTTGTAGAGCCGTAGTGGCTGGGATGGCGTTTGTTTGTCTTACGCAGGTGTGTGCCCTGCCCCCGTTGCACCACCAGGAATGATGCGATTGGCCAGAGCACGACTCATCCCCATCGTTGCTCTCTGTTGACCAGGTGAACAGTACGCCCACATGCTATTTAGGGAGTCGTGTGCAAAAGAGTGGCTCACTACATCTTTTATAATCAGTACCAGGGCGTATAGGTTGAGGCGGCAAGTTGTTGTTGGAGGAGGGCGGCGTGAGCGGACGTTTTTTCCAGCGCACAGCAGGTTTGCTGGTAGTGCTGGCATTATTGTTGGGAATTTTTGGGAATAGCCTGTCCTCGGTGACAGCTACCCCAGCAGCTCGGTCATCGTTGCCGGGCTATTTTGATGCTGTAGCGGTGGCGACCGAGCAGTGGGCGCAGGAGCCGCCGGGCCAGCAGGCCGAGGCTATTGCAGCGGTGGTTCACCTCGATATGGCCCCCATGGCAGTGGTGGGCAAAGGCTGGTCGCACCAGCAGCGCATTGCCTACATGCGCCAGCTTCAAGCTGCCCAGGATGCACTGATTCCTCAGATTATTGCCCTCGGTGGTACGGTCGAAGGGCGTTTGACTCAGGCGACGGTTGGCCTGGCGGTCAGTATTGATTCTCGCCAGGTGGGCCAACTGGGCCGCCTTGGCACGGTGGCGGCGGTGCGGCGGGTAAACAACTACCGGCTGGCAGCCACGCCTGCACTGGCAGCCCCGCCCGTCAGTCGCGCCATCGAACGCCTACCCGTAGACGGGCGCGGGGTACAGATTGCCGTGATTGACACCGGGGTGGACTATACCCACAAAAAGCTAGGTGGCCCCGGCACCAGCGCTGCTTTTGCCGCAGCCTACTGTGGCGACGGGACAATCCCGCCCGAGCGCGTCACCCCCACATGTGGCACGGCCCACGAACTGCCCACCGCCCCCAAACGCTCAGGCCGTTTTGGCGACATTGCCTATGGCCGCGACCCGGCCAACCCCGCGCCGAAGGTGGTGGGCGGGTGGGACTGGGTGGGCGAAGTGTGGCCCAACCCCGACCCACGCTGCCCCGATGCCAACGGACGGCCCACGCCCTGCCTGGCCCAGGATGCAAACCCGATTGACTACTATGGCCACGGCACCCAGATTGCCGACATTATTGCCGGGCTGGAAACCGCCCCCGGTGCGAATGACGCTGGCGTGGCCCCTGGCGCAGGTATCTGGGCCTTTAAGGCCTGTAGCGCCATTACGGGTGAGTGTAGCGGCACGGCCCTGCTGCTGGCGATTGACGATGCCCTCGATCTTGATGACTCCGACTATGGCGCATGTACCCCTGGCGGCAGCCGTCCTCAAGATCGCTTCTGCCTGGCCTATGACCCGGCGGACGTGATTAACCTCTCGCTTGGCAGCAACTACGGCCAGCCGGAAGATGACCTGACGTTGTTTGTGAACATGGCGAGCTACTACGGCTCGCTGGTGGTGGCAGCCGCTGGTAACGATGGCGACCGGCCCTACATCGTCAGCTCGCCCTCCACGGCGGAAGCCGCCCTGAGCGTGGGCCAGACGGCTGGTGTAGCAGCGACCATCTTTACGGTGCGCTCGGCAGACCTGGCCCTGCCTGCCATGCACCAGCCCTGGAGCCAACCGATTACAGCTGACCTGCGGGCCTCGGTGCAGTATGGCGATGGCGCGGGCAGCAACCTCACCGGCTGTAGCCCTTTTGCTGCGCCCCAACTGGGCCGCGCCCTGCTGCTCGACCGGGGCGGCTGCGAAACAAGCCTGAAGGCGGCCAACGCCAGCGCCGCCGGGGCCGCCCTGGCGCTGATCGCCGATACGCAGCAGGCTAACACGCCCTTGCTCACGAGCTACGACGGCGGCAGCATTACTCTGCCTGCCCTGACGTTGACGAAGGCCGACGGCGACCGACTCAAGGCGCTGTTGCGCGACAGGCCGACTTCGGAGGTGCGTGTGGCGGCCAGCGAACGTACTACCCGCCCGAATGACATGGCCGCTTCCTCAAGCCGTGGGCCGCGCATCGCCGACAACGACATTAAGCCCGATTTGAGTGCGCCTGGGAGCTTTTTTGCCGCCACGGCCCGCAGCGGCGCTGAAACCAGTTTTATCAGCGGTACCTCGGCCTCGGCCCCGGTGGTGGCGGGCACGGCGGCGCTGATGATCCAGGAGCTGAAGCGCGTCGGGTTGGTTGGCCAGAGTTCTGGCCTGGCCGTGCCATGCAGCGTGGCGACTGGCTGCCCTGAAGGGCTAGGCGGGCGCATTTCCCTGGTGCCACTGCTGAAGTCGGTGCTGATGAATAGCGCCGACCCGAACCTCACCGTTGGCGGTGAGTTGCTTGCGCCAATCACCCTACAAGGCAGCGGTGAAGTAGACCCACGGGCGACCTTTCGCCAGCGCACGGTGGCCTGGGATGTCACCGACCTGAATAACTACCTGCGTCGTGAGATTCGTGACCCGGCCTGTGCCGTCAACCCGGTGGTTGATGTGCTAAACTTTATCTTCAATCCTTCGATACCGCCCCGCTGTGCGCTCAACTTTCCTTTTGGAAATGAGTTTTTCCGCACCTGGAACGCGCAAACCGGCAGCCTCTCGTTTGGCTTCGACACGGTGGCAGGCAGTCGCACTGTCACGCGCAAGCTGGTAGTTGCCAACACCAGCGCCGCTGAGCGCACCTATCGCCTCAGTAGTAATTTCCGCTATGAGTCTGACCGCAATCGGGGCGTGACGGTAACCATTTCGCCTACCACAGT
>JALONX010000650.1 GCA_025454695.1 Chloroflexaceae bacterium | reverse complement strand
GCGGTGCTACAACGCAGTGCATCGCCCCCATCGCCAACCAGGTAAACGCTGAAATCGCGGCGCGGTAGCAAATGCAATGATATGCAACGTACCTCAATGCCGGGCATTGGGGAGACGCAAGATGTTGTGTCTCTCCAATGCAAACGGTGAATATCGGTGCAAACTGCCACCCTGCCGCCTACGCCTTATCTATGGCGATGAGGTAGACGCCGCCGAGGAGCAGCGCCAGCCCTAGCCAGCCCCGCCAGCTGTGCTGCTCGCCAAGCACAAACATGCCCAGCACAAACACAAAGGCGATGCTGAGTCGATCTAGCGCGGCAACCTGGCTGGCCAGCCCCAGTTGCAGGGCGCTAAAATAGGCCAGCCACGAGACCGCCCCCGCTAGCGCCGACAGGACGATAAACAGCCAGGCCCGCCCATCCAGCGTAACGTTGCCCTGCCACAGCCCCTGAATCTGGCCAGTGAAGAGCGTGACGCACACCAGCATCGCCGCCATAACAATGGCCCGCAAAGTAGTCGCCAGCGTCGGCGGTACATGGCTCAACCCCAGGCTGCCAAAAATGGCCACCCCCGCCGCCCCCAGGGCCGAAATAAGCCCCAGGCCCACCCAACCGATCGTATTTGTCATTGGTTTGATTGCAGATTGACAGACCGAGAACCAAGATTCAGCTCTACTGCGTATTGCGTATTGCGTATTGCGTATTGCGTAATTCTGCATTCATCGTTCTGCGTTCATCGTTCTGTGTTTTTCGGCTCTCCGCGTCTCTGCGTTTAGACTGCAAACTGCGAACTGGAAACTGCCATCTGGCCCTACCCCAACTCCTCCGCTACATCAATCGCCTTGAGCAGGGCGGCGGCTTTGTTGCAACTCTCCTGGTATTCGGCCTCAGCATCGCTGTCGGCCACCACGCCACCCCCAGCCTGCACGTAGGCCACGCCGTTCTGCACCACCATGGTGCGCAGGGCAATGCATGTGTCCAGGTCGCCGTTGAAACCCATGTTGCCAGCGCAGCCCGCGTAGATACCCCGCCGCGTCCCTTCGAGTTCGGCGATCACCTCCATCGCCCGAATCTTCGGTGCGCCGCTGACCGTGCCCGCCGGGAAACAGGCCCGTAGCGCGTCCAGGGCGCTCATGTCGGGGCGCAGCTGCCCGGTGACGTGGGAAACGATGTGCATCACATGGCTGTACTTCTCAATCGTCATAAAGGCGGGCACCCGCACGCTGCCTGGCGTGCTGACGCGGCCTACATCGTTGCGGCCCAGGTCAACCAGCATCAGGTGTTCGGCCCGCTCCTTTTCGTCGTGCAGCAGCTCCTCGGCCAGGGCGGTGTCCTCAGCGATGTCGCGGCCCCGGCGGCGCGTCCCGGCGATGGGGTGCGTCTCCACCTCGCCGTCCTGCACCCGCACCAGCATCTCCGGCGATGCGCCCACCAGCTCGCCCTCGCCCGTGCGCAGGTAGAACATGTAGGGCGAGGGGTTGATCGTCCGCAGCGCCCGGTAGATGGTGAACGAGTCGGCGCTGGTGGGGCGGCGGAAGCGCTGCGACGGCACCACCTGAAAAATGTCGCCCGCCGCGATGTACTCCTTGGCCTTCAGCACATTGGCAGCGTACTGCTCGCGGGTTACGTTGCTGCTGACCGAAGACCGGAGACCGGAGACCGAGGAGGAATCCGTTTGAAACGAATGCGGCTCATAGTTGCGCGGTACGTCAGGCACCGGTGACACCTGCTGGCTCCGGTCTTCGGTCTCCCGTCCCCGGTCAATTAAGGGCTGCCGCAACCGTTCAATCATCTCCTCGATCTTGCCGACGGCCCGCTGGTATTCGGCTTCCAGGTCGGGCGCATCGAGATGCACATGGGAAACGACCTTAATCTTGTGACGCAGGTGATCAAACACAAGCAACGTGTCCACAAACATCCACAGTCCTTCAGGCATCTGGTAGTCGCAGCTTTCGGGCACGGGCAGCTTTTCAAAATAGCTCACCGTTTCGTAGCTGAAGTAGCCCACGGCCCCGCCCACAAAGCGCGGCAAATCGGGCAGGCGCACCGGGCGGTAGGCGTTGACGTAGCTGCCCAGCACCTTCACCGGGTCGTCGTAGTGCAGCGTCTGCTTGTAGCCGCCCTGGGTCGCCGTGGCCACCCCCCGGTCAAGCCGCAGCACCATGTAGGGGTCGCTACCGAGAAAGGAGTAGCGGGCGATGTGCTGGCCGCCCTCCACACTTTCTAGCAGAAAGCTGTGCGGCCCACGGGCAATCTTCAAGTAGGCCGACACGGGCGTTTCCAGGTCGGCCATAATCTCACGGTAGATCGGGCAGAGGTTGCCCTGCTGTTTGTAGCCGCGCATGTCGGCCAGTGATGGAGAATACATAAAAACCCCTTAAAGCTGCAACGATGAGCGATGATGCGTGAAACGTGATGCGTGATGTGTGATGTGTCATCTTATCATCTTGTCATCTTGTCATTCCAGCTGCTGTCTCCCGTCAATCTACAATCTGCAATCTACAATCTGAAATAGTTAAGTCCCATCGCTGCTTCCATCATCTCCACCGTTTCACGGGCGACGGCGCGGGTGCGTTCGTTGCCGCTGGCGATGATCTCATCCACCATGCCGGGGCGGGCGTCGTACTGCGCTCGTCGTTCGCGCATCGGGTCGAGAAAGTTGTTGATGGCGACGGTCAGCTTCTTTTTTACCTCCACGTCGCCCACTTTGCCCAGGCGGTAGCGATCCTTCAGATCGTTGACCTCGTCCAGGTTGGGGTTGAAGGCGTCGTGGTAGGCAAACACCGGGTTGCCCTCTACCTTGCCGGGAATGTCGGCGCGGACACGGGCTGGATCGGTGTACATGGCCCGCACCTTCTGCTCCACCGTCTTCGCATCGTCAGACAGCATGATGGCGTTTCCGGCGCTTTTGCTCATTTTGCCCTGGCCGTCGGTGCCGGGCAGCGTGCCCACCTCCGGCACCAGCACCTCTGGCTCGGGGAAGACCTCGCCATAGAGGAAGTTGAAGCGACGGGCGATCTCGCGGGTAATCTCGACATGGGCCTCGTTGTCTTTGCCCACCGGCACCAGATGGGCGCGCGGCATCAGAATATCGCCAGCCTGCAACACGGGGTAGCCCAGCAGACCAAACGGCATGAGGTCATCCTCAATGTGGGCGTTGCGGGCCATCTCCTTAATGCTCGGCAGGCGGCTCAGGCGGGCCACTGTCACCAGCATTTCGAAGATCAGGTTGATCTGATAAATCTCCTTCACCGCGCTCTGCACATAAAAGGTGACTTTGTGCGGGTCTATGCCCGCTGCCAGCTGGTCAAGCACCAGGTCACGGATATTCTGCGGTACCTCGGCCAGGTCTTCCTTGTTGGGCTTCGTCGTCAGCGTGTGCAGGTCGGCGATGATCAGAAAGCACTCATACTCGTCCTGCAACTTGATGCGGTTGGCCAGCGACCCGACGTAGTGCCCCAGGTGCAGCTTGCCCGTGGGCCGGTCGCCAGTGAGAATGCGTTTTTTCGCAGCCATTGTATTGCTCCTTGTAAATTGATATTGTAAGAAGGTAATAATGTAGTGCAGACTTTAGTCCGCGTCTAGTTGCCATCTATACGCGGACTAAAGTCCGCACTACGCTCACTCGTCATTCGTCATTCGTCACTCGTCATTCATCACCGCCCCCACCAGCCGCGCACCCGCTCGGCGCTCCACAGCAGCAGGTCACGGTCTTCGCTAAAAACTTCCAGTGTCAGGGTGCCGTCGTAGCCCGCCCGCTTGAGCAGACTCACGGCGCGGGGCCAGTTGATGCGCCCGGCCCCCAGCGGCAGGTGGTCGTCGTTGCGGCCCCGGTTGTCGCTCAGGTGGACGTGGGCCAGCCGTGGGCCAAAGTTGTTGAGCAGCCCTTCCAGCCGGTCGCCGCCCACATTGGCATGGCCCACATCGAGATGAAAGCCAAGCCGCGCATCGGCCTCCAGAATGCCACGAATTTCACTCACGCCGCAGGCCGCGTCCGGCGGATGTTCCACCATAATCCCCAGGCCGTAGGGCGCGGCCCGCTCGGCCAGTTGGGCGAATATTTCACCCTGCCAACGCAGGCTCTCGGCCCGCTCGAACATGCCGATCCCGTGGACGATATGCACATTAACCCAGCCCGCCCCTAGGCCCGCAAACAGCTCGAAGGTCTCGGCCACACTGTCGGCGGCGGCCTG
>JALONX010000649.1 GCA_025454695.1 Chloroflexaceae bacterium | reverse complement strand
GCCGTGCGCCACGCAGCCACCCGAAGGTGCTGCGTGCGACTTGCATGCATTAGGCACGCCGCCAGCGTTCATCCTGAGCCAGGATCAAACTCTACGTGTAGTGTGGAGTGACTGCTCACGCAATCATCACACTGAACATGGAACGACGTATCGTCTATAACACAATTCAGTTGTTCAGGTGCGGGCCTGGGCAGAGGCGACAAAAAACCAGGAAGCCCAAGCAGTACTTGTTCTTCCTGGCGACGTTTCCGAAGCAGAGCTTCAGCGCGTTTCGCAAATTGTCGGACTATTACCCAGTTGAAATATATCTACCTCGTTGTTGAACGAGTGAGATACCTGCATCGCTTGACACAAGGATAGCACGGCCAAAGACATTGTCAAAATGTGTGCTACCTTTGTCATATCACCGCTGTCGAGTCTGTGAACAAAACAATGGTGACATTCACGTAGGTAGAAGTATAGCAGAACATGGAGACGTTGTCAAATTTCCGCCGCCCTTTACCTACCTGCCGACGTGACAGCCACACTAGCGCCTCTCCAGGTTTTCTGGAAACATACAGCGTGGCAATATGTCACTACAGCGAGATGGATAGTATAGCACAGTGTAGTAACAATCGCAAATGAGCTTGAAACGGTTTTAAGGCTGATCTCGGCTTGCCGCTCAGGAAACAGCAGGTACGCCTGGACTCTGACTTGCTACATAACAGCTGACCTGGCCATAGCTGATTGACAAGCGAGCAATTCCGTGTGAGCGAGGGCCACGGGGCATGAGTTCGCTCATGCACATGGCTACTCGCCAGAGCGCTGTTTTTACGGAGAGTTGTGACGCAAACACGTGAACTGGAAGATGGACACGAACCAGGCCTGTTGGGGCAGCCCGAGGCTGAGCTTCAGGCCATATGCGGTCTATGTGGCGCACCACTAGAGCAAAGCCGCGATGACATTTACGCTGAACTGTGCGCAGTGTGTGGCCAACGGCAGCTGAAGGGCCGCGCCGTCACCTCGCCTCGACGGCCTGTGGTGGGCGGGCGGCAGCGACTGAACCAGCGCCAGCCGACGTGAGCGCAAGGGCGGCAGCGACTGAACCAGCGCAGCCGACGTGAGCACGAGGGCGAAAAGGAGCTACACAAAGAGTGGATTTTCCGGCGGCGCGGCCCAAACCGGGCGCATTGAGGCCCGGCCAATGGCGATGCCAACAATGGCCGCACCGCAGCCGGGCGTGCATGCGCTCGGCCTGTTTCCCCGTCGCGACACACTGCTCTACGTCCCCAAGAACTACACCGGGCAGCAACCGGCCCCACTGGCGGTGATGCTGCACGGGGCTGGCGGCGAAGCTCAACACGCCATTGCCCTGCTCCAGCCCCTGGCCGATGCGGCGGGGTTGCTGCTGCTGGCACCCGCCTCTCGGGGGCGCACCTGGGACATTATTGTGAGCGACTATGGCCCTGACGTGGCCCAGCTTGACCAGGGCCTGGCGGAGGTGTTCAGCCGCTTTGCGATTGATAGCGCCCACGTCGCCGTCGGCGGCTTTTCCGATGGCGCTTCCTATGGTCTGTCCCTCGGGCTGATGAATGGCGACCTGTTCAGCCACATTCTCGCCTTTTCGCCCGGTTTTATGGCCCCCATTGGTCAGAAAGGGCAGCCTGGGGTGTTTATCTCCCACGGCACCCACGACACGGTGCTGCCGATTGACCGTTGTAGCCGCCGCATTGTGCCGCAGCTTAAAGCGGCAGGCTACCGTGTGAATTATCACGAGTTTGACGGGCCGCATACCGTGCCTGAGTCCATTGCCCGTCAGGCGCTGGCCTGGTTTGCGGAATGAACGGTGAGAAAGCGCTTGATTTCGGCTGCCACCGCTGCCGGGCATTCCACATGGGGCAGGTGCCCAGCACCAGGAATGATCGCGAGTTGGCCCTGGGGCAGACGAGCAACGCTTTCGTGGGCGTGACGGAGGGGCAAGACACGGTCATATTCACCCCAAATCACCAGTGTTGGCACATGGATAGAGGGCAACTGCTCACGTAGGATGGCCTCCGGGCGCTGGCCAAAAAGCGTCATCGCGCCACGGGCGGTGGCCACGGTAGCTTCCAGGTAGCCGGGGCTGCGGGCCATGCAGTAGAGCTGGCTCAACCAGGGCCAGGGCACACGCCAGGGCATGGAAAAAAGCTGGAGACCCTGCCCAAAGGCCCACTGCCACGCACCAGGGGCCGTGCGGTTCCAGGCTATCACCAGTTCGCCCACGCCCGGCAAAGTTAGTAGCCGTAGCGGGAGCGCCACCGACTGGCCCAACCCGGCGCTGTCAATCAGGACGATGGCACTGACGCGGGTGGGTTCGGCCAGGGCCAACTGTAACGCTAGCAGCCCCCCAAGCGAGTTCCCTATCAGGCCAACATGGGTAATCTGGAGTGCGTCGAGAAAGGCTGCAACGACGGTGGTGAGGAAATCAGGGCTGTAGGGCACCTCTGGTCGATTGCTCATACCAAAGCCGGGCAAATCGAGGGCGTAGACGGTGTGGCTGCGAGCAAGCTCCGGCAAAACCCACTCCCAGGCCTGCGCACTATCGCCCAGGCCGTGCAGCAGCAGCAGTGGCGGGCCAGCCCCGGCCACCCGGTAGAAGAGCGATAGCACCTGCCCTTCCACCACCAGCCCAACTTCAGATTCCCTGATCGCCCGATCGTGAACTTCCACCATTTCCACCTCCTCACACGAACCTGTTTGCCCTGGTAGCAACCAAGTGCTGTGCCACGGAGGTGGAAATGGTGACGCCATGTACCATGCTGTCGGCAATGTGGTGACCGAAGCAACAGGTAAAGACTCACAAGCGAGACAAGGCGCGGCGGCCCCTGTGCTGCAATGCCCTGGCCACGGGCTTCAGGGTAGCAAGCGCGTGGCAGTGCGGCCAGCCAACTACTTGCACCGATAGGTCAGAAACAAGACTTACCGCTACCTGTTATCTGTTCACTCGGCCCCACACAAACTTTGCAGTGGAATAACCCCAATCGCATGCAGCTACACCAGGGCAACAAATTGCCCTGGTGTAGCTTATAGGGAAGCTCACACTCCACCCACAGCTGCTTCCCACACCGTCACCACGGCATCAATCGCCTGCTGCCCCAGCAGCGCCGCCGCCGAGATGCGATGGTGCCCGTCGCGCACGTAGTAGCACCCGCCCAGCTGCACCAGTTCCACCGGCGGCAGTGGTGTGTTGTTCTGCAGGGCCTGGGCCACACTGCGCCAGCGCTCCCAGCTGCGGCTGTGTAGCGGCAAAAAGGCCTGGTCAAAGTCGTAGCTGCGGTTCTCGCTGCCACAGATCTGCGACAGCGGCACGCTTTGCAAGCCAGCTGCATGCACCCCGGCGACCCCGTGCGTGGCCTGGGCTTCGGCCAGGCTGAGCAGCCCCCGCCCCCGCCCCCGCAGCCGCGCCCACCAGCCCAGTAACTGCGCCCGCAGCTGTGCCCGCCGGTAGATTTGAAACAGCTCGCCGCCGGAGCTTGCCGGGCCTGCTGCGCCATGCTCCCACAGCAGCGCCTGCTGTTCTGCTGAAACGTTGGCTGCAAACATACACCCCTCCCGTAGTGATGACCTGTGAAATACAGGTTCATCTAACCACGGGAGGGGTGTATGGCGGTATCGGCGCTGCGCTACAGTCAGCGATACTGCCGTGTATCGCTCGAACAGATTTCAGACTGAACCTGCATAGCAGTGTACTACGGCACTGCACCTGGCCTTAGCTCGCGTCGCGCTGCTCTTCCGGGGGCCAGTTGCGCGGCGCATCAGAAACGGGGCGGAGGATGAAGAAGGCGATCACCACAAAGCCGAGCAGCACCAGCACACCCACGGGCTGCCCCAGGTCAGGGTTGCCCGCAAAGATACCGCCCACAATCAAAGCCCAGATCAACGGCCCGATAATGGCGGCAAAACGCCCCACCATGCCGTACAAACCGTAGAACTCACCAATGCGGGCCGGGGGCGAGAGCCGCAGCATGTAGGGCCGGTCGGCGGCCCATGTGCCACCGAGGGCCACGCCCGCCGCCGCCGCAACCAGGTAAAACACCCAGATTGGCAGGCCAAGCAGGCCGATCATAGCCGCCAGGGTAAAGATGCCCATCCACAAAAACAGCACCAGGTTCAGTGTGCGCTTTGGGCCAAGCCGGTCAACCACATAACCCCAGATGACACCGCCGATGATGGCAAAAG
>JALONX010000042.1 GCA_025454695.1 Chloroflexaceae bacterium | reverse complement strand
GACGTGCTGCTGGGCGCGCGCTCCATCACCGAGACGCACATTTCCACCATCACCGACACGATTCTGCTGCTGTCCTACATCGAACTGGGTGGGCAGTTGCGCCGGGCCATCACCATCGTAAAAATGCGTGGTTCGCGCCACAAGGTGGATATTTACGAGTTCGAGATTGATGACCAGGGTATCCAGGTGCGCGATCCCTTCCGCTACATTGATAATCTGCTCACTGGCAACCCGCAAAACTCCTTCCAGCAGGAACGCCGGGCGATGGATGATTTGATGGGGCCGTCGTGATGCGTAATCCGTAATTCGTAATCCGTAATCCGTAATTCGTAATCCGTAATTCGTAATTCGTAATCCGTAATCCGTAATCCGTAATACACTTTCAATGCTTAATTACGGATTATGCATTACGTATTTTGAACCTGGTTCTCGGTTCTTGGTTCTTGGTTCTTCATTCTCAATTCCCAACTCTCAATTTGTAACTCACCATGCGTATTCTTTCTGCCCACGATGTTCGCCAGGCCGTGCCGATGGCTGCCGCTGTGGATGCGGTGGCCGCCGCCTTCGCCCAACTCTCTGCCGGGCATGCCACGGTGCCCCTGCGAACCCGGCTCGATGTGCCAGCAGCCCAGGCGGTGAGCTTTTTTATGCCCGCCCATGTGGCCGACCCCGCCGCGCCCGCGTTGGGGCTGAAGGTGGTCTCGGTGTTTCCTCACAACGCCAGCCTGGCCATCCCCACCATCCATGCCCTGGTGGTGCTGGTTGACCCCACTACCGGCAAAGCGCTGGCCGCCCTCGACGGCACCTACCTCACCGCCCTGCGCACCGGGGCCGGTTCGGGTGCGGCCACCCGCCACATGGCCCGGCCTGAATCGAAGGTGCTGGTGCTGTTTGGGGCCGGGGCACAGGCCCGCACCCAGGCCCATGCCGTGTGCGCCGTCCGCCCCATCGAAACAATCTGGATTGTGAACCGCACCCCGACCCGAGCCGCTGAGTTGGCCGAAACCCTGCGGAATGATGGACTCACGGCGGCGCTGCGGGTTGCCGCCGATGCCCGCAGCGCCCTGGCCGAGGCCGATGTGGTCTGCTGTGCGACCACATCGGCGACGCCCGTGTTTGACGACGGCGACCTGCGGCCCGGTACCCACATCAACGGCGTTGGCTCGTTTTTGCACACCATGGCCGAAGTGCCGCCCGCCACCGTGCAGCGCGCCCGTGTGATTGTGGATCAGCGGGTGGCAGCCTGGGCCGAAGCGGGTGACCTGGTGCAACCCCACGAAGCCGGGCTGATTGGGCAGGAGCACGTCGTCGGCGAGCTTGGCGAGGTGGTAAGCGGCCATGTGGCCGGGCGCACCAGCCCGGAAGAAATTACCTTCTTCAAATCGGTGGGCAACGCCGTGCAAGACCTGGCCGTGGCCAGCCTGGCCCTGCAACGGGCGGAGGCAATGGGGTTGGGGGTCGAAGTAGCTCTTTAGGCAATTCACCACCAAGGCACAGAGGACACAAAGAACGACAAAACCTTCGTGCCCTGTGTGCCTTGGTGGTAAAGCCTTTGCAAGTTTGGCGTCCTCGGCGGTGAAACTACAGAACCTCCGTGTGCTTTGCGGTGAAATAATCTAATTCCCCTGCGTTTTTCATCCCTTTGTCATATCGGCGCTATACACTTTTGATACACCTATCACGTACAATAGGGCTAGCGCGGGAATACCCTCGCACACCAACGCAAGGCGGTGGCGCGGGGTTTTTTATGTGGCTTACCATGTGAAGGAGGACTCTGTTGCGACAGATTTGTGTTATTGGCACCGGTTACGTTGGCCTCGTGACGGGCGTTTGTTTTGCCGACCTGGGCAACCGGGTGGTGTGTATGGATATTGACCCCCAGAAGGTGGAACTGCTGCGTTCGGGCAAGTCGCCCATCTACGAGCCGGGCCTGGAGGAGTTGCTGGAGCGCAACCTCCGCTCCGGGCGGCTCTCGTTTACCGACAGCTACGCCGTGGCGCTTGACGGGGCCGATTTCGCCTTTATCACTGTGGGTACGCCCATGCGGGATGATGGCGCAGCCGACCTGCGCTATGTGGAAGCGGCGGCCCGTGGCATTGGCAGCGCCCTGAGCGCCCCACTTGTTATTATTGACAAAAGTACCGTGCCGGTAGGCACTGGCGACATGGTGGGCCGCATCGTCTCGGAACATGTCAAAGATGACATAAAAGTAGATGTGGTTTCTAATCCAGAGTTTCTGCGCGAAGGCAGCGCCGTGAGCGACTTCTTCCGCCCCGACCGAATTGTGCTCGGCGCGACCGACAAAGACGCCGCCCGCCGCGTGGCCGAACTGCACGAGCCGTTGGGTGCCTCAGTGATCATCACCGACTTGCGCACGGCGGAGATGATTAAATATGCCTCCAACGCCTTTCTGGCCACACGCATATCCTTTATAAATGAAATTGCCCAGATTTGTGAAAAGCTGGGAGCCGACGTGAAGGAAGTGGCCCGTGGCATGGGTGCCGACAAGCGCATCGGGCCGCACTTTCTCGACGCCGGGATTGGCTACGGCGGCTCCTGCTTCCCCAAAGACGTGCTGGCGCTGCACCACATGGCGGCCAGTTCCGGCTGTCACCCCCAGCTGCTCCAGGCTGTGATGGACATCAACGCCGATGCCCGTCGCCGCTTTGTGAGCAAGGTGCAGGCGCTGCTTGGCGACCTGCACGGCACGACGATTGGCGTGTTGGGCCTCTCGTTTAAGCCCAACACCGACGACATGCGCGAAGCGCCGTCGGTTGACATAATATTAGAACTCCAGGCGGCTGGTGCCCACGTCAAAGCCTATGACCCGGTGGCAATGGAGCGGGCGGGCGAGATGATGCCCGCCGTCACCTTCTGTGCCACGGCCTACGACGTGGCCAAAGAAGCCGATGCGCTGCTGATTGTTACCGAGTGGAACGAGTTTAAGCAGCTCAACTGGGAAAAGCTGCGGGGCTTTATGCGGCAGCCCGTGGTGGTGGATGGGCGCAACCTCTACGACCCCCACGAGATGGCTGCCCGTGGTATCACCTACTGGGGCGTGGGCCGGGGCGTGCCGCCCAAACATGTGGAAACCACGGATGTAACCACCGTGCTGCCGATGTAAGAACCGCGCTGGCGGGGTGCAGTTGCCAGATTGTCTTGTGTCTGGGGGCTGCACCTCGCTGCTGCGTAAGCGGTGAGCACAGCCACCGTACCTGGGTGCTTCCTGAATCTGGGGGCGTAGCGCCAGACCCCTCCCTGCGGTCGGGGTGACACCGAGCCTGCGTGGCAGAAAACTTTTTTGACAGACTATGTATTCAGAGCGATAAAACGCATGTATGATAAAGGCTGTGACTGTCAATCTCCAATCTCCAATCTCCAATCTCCAATCTCCAATCTCTACCTTCCAATCCCCAATCCCTAATCCGCCGTAGTTGTTCATTCACCATCCTCACCTAGATCATTCAAGCTGCTGTGCTATAATGTTCCAACGCTACTAGAACACAGCACAAAGAAGTATCACCACATGTCTGAAGACAGCCCGGTTCTGTTTGATTTTCCGAGCGGTCGTCGGTCGGTATTGGAAACGCCACCCACTGAGGTTGAGCTGCCCGTCCTACCGCTGATCAATACCGTGCTTTTCCCCCACATGCTCACCCCACTGTTGGTTGGGCGTGATCTGTCGGTTGCTGCCGTGGAAGAAGCCATGGCCAGCGACCGACTCATTCTGGCTGTGGCGCAGCGCGACGAGGAGTTGGAAGGCTCGACTATTGCTGAGCTGTACACCGTCGGTGTCGAAGCCATTATTCAACGGGTGCTGCGCATGCCCGACGGTAGCAGCAGCATTGTGGTGCAGGGCCAGCGCCGCATGCGGCTGCTGCAAGGTGTGCAGGAGCAGCCCTCGTTGCGGGTGCGGGCGCTGCCGGTCTACCCCGACGAAGAGCGCACACTGGCGGTTGAAGCCATGATGCGGGCGGTGCTGTCGCTGTTTGAAAAGGTGGTGAAGCTGAGCCGCAACCTGCCCGACGACTCCTACATTATGGCGATGAATGTAGACGAGCCGGGCTGGCTGGCCGACCTGATCGCCTCAACCATGCAGCTGGATGTGTCCAGCCGCCAGACGATCCTCGAAACGATTGACCCGGAGGAGCGCCTGCGCCGCTTGAGCGTGCTGCTCAGCCAGGAACTGGACGTGCTGGAGCTGGAAAGCCGCATCCACACCCAGGTGCAGCGCGAAGTTGACCGCAGCCAGCGCGAATTCTTTCTGCGCGAACAGCTGAAGGTTATTCAGCGCGAACTGGGCGAAGACGACCCGGTGCAGGCTGAACTGAACACCCTGCGCGAACGGCTCGTCACTACACCGCTGCCTGAAAAGGCTCGTGCCCGCGCTGTTCACGAGCTGAGCCGCCTGGAGATGATGCCCACCATGGCCCCCGAATATGCGGTGGTACGCACCTACCTCGACTGGCTGCTGGATGTGCCATGGAGCGAGGCAACGGACGACAACCTGGATCTGCGGGCAGCGGCGCATATTTTGGAGCGAAACCACTACGGCCTGCCCAAAGTGAAGGAGCGCATTCTGGAGTTTATGGCGGTGCGCCAGCTGGCCGGTAACAAACACCGCTCGCCTATTCTCTGCTTTGTGGGGCCGCCCGGCGTGGGCAAAACCAGCCTGGGGCGCAGCATCGCCGAAGCCCTGGAACGCAAGTTTGTGCGCATCTCCCTCGGCGGCGTGCATGATGAGGCCGAGATTCGGGGCCACCGCCGCACCTACATCGGCGCAATGCCGGGCCGCATCCTCAAAACCATGAAGGAGGCGGGCAGCATCAACCCGGTGTTTATGCTGGATGAGGTGGACAAACTCGGCAACGACTTTCGGGGCGACCCGGCGGCGGCCCTGCTGGAAGTGCTTGACCCGGAGCAGAACAACACCTTTAGCGACCACTACCTGGATGTGCCCTACGATTTGAGCAAGGTGCTGTTTATCACCACCGCCAATCTCACCGGGCCGATTCCGCCCGCCCTGCTTGACCGCATGGAAGTGATCGAGCTGCCGGGCTATATCGAAGAAGAAAAGCTCGAAATCGCGCGGCGCTTTCTCATCCCCAAACAGGCCGAGGCCAACGGCCTGGAGCCTGACACGCTGCGTTTCACCGAGCCTGCCCTGCGAGCCATCATTCAACGCTATACCTACGAAGCCGGCGTGCGCAACCTGGAACGGGAGATTGGCACTATCTGCCGCAAAACCGCCCGCCGCATTGCCGAAAACCGCAGCTACGTGCGAGTGGTGCAGCCAGGCGGCCTGGAAAAATTTCTCGGGCTGGAACGATACAGCTTTGGTGAGGCCGAAACCAACGACCAGGTGGGCGTGGCCACCGGCATGGCCTACACGAGCAACGGCGGCGACACCATGCCAGTAGAAGTGTCGGTGATGGAGGGCAAAGGCACTCTGCTGCTCACCGGCAGCCTGGGCGAGATTATGGAAGAGTCGGCGGAAGCGGCTCTTTCCTACGCCCGCTCCACTGCCCGCACGCTCGGCATTGAGGTGCGCCGTTTCGAGAAAAGCGACATCCACATCCACGTGCCCGACTCTGCCGTGCCCAAGGATGGGCCATCGGCGGGCATCACCCTGGCAACGGCGCTGATCTCGGCGCTGACGGGGCGGGCCATTCGGCGCGATGTGGCGATGACGGGCGAGATTACCCTGCGCGGGCGGGTGCTGCCGGTGGGTGGCATCCGTGAGAAGCTGCTGGGAGCTTACCGGGCCGGGGTGACGACGATTATTCTGCCCACCAAAAACCGCCGCGATGTGACCGAGGTGCCGACCCATGTGCAGCGCAAACTGACGCTGCATTTTGTGGAACATATGGATGAGGTGCTGAACCTGGCCCTGCTGCCCGCCCCGCCCCGTGAACCAAGCAAAAAGAAGAAAGACAAAAGCGCCAGGACTCGCGGCGAAAACGGCACCGCCCCACCACTTGAACTGCCACCGGCACAGCCGCCAGACGTGCCGCTTGAAACAGTGGGATGAGCGAATAGAGATTGGAAATTGGAGATTGATACGGGTAATCTCCAATTCCTTATCTCCAATCTCTTTTTACGGAGCGGGCTGCAAAAAGCTAGCCGCAACCCAGCCTTCGCGGTTATCTTCGGTGCGAACCTGCCGCCAGCGCAGGGTTTCGCCGTTGGGGCCGGGGCCGTCCTGCTCATCGCCAATGGCGGTCACGCGGGTGCCCTCGGGCAGAGTGGCCAGAATCTCGCTCGGGGCACGGGGCTGAGTCCGCAGAAATAGCCCCTCGGTGGCGGTGCCAGTGACCACAAAGGTGCCCTGCCCGCCCCCTGGTGCCGGGGCCGCCGGAGCCGCCCCCGGCGTGACGCTGGGCTGCTGCAAGGCTTGCCGCTGGGCCGCCTGGGCAGTGGCCGTGGCAGCGGCATTGGCCCGCAGCGTGGCATCACGGCTCGACTGGCTGAACCAGGAGAAGAGAAACAGGATCAGAATGATCAGGGCCAGCGCGGCCAGCACATACTGCCATCCGCCGCGCAGAAACCACTGCTGCAACTCCTGCATGGAACGGGGCAGCGTGAGCGTGCCCAGGCGGGCAGCCCCACCACCGCCGCCACGACTGGTGCGCCCGCCGCCGCGAGGCATGCGGCTGGTGCGTCCCTGACGCCAGTTCGGGTCGCGGGGTTGCTGGTTGCTCCAATCATCGTCGGTGGGGCGCAGCTGTTGGGTGCGGCCCGGCGTATCGTCATAATCGGCATCATCGTCGCCATAGCGGGCGGGATCACGTTCGGTGCGGGGGAGGCGTGGCTCACGCTCGCGTGGCGCTGGCTCACCTGGATCATGCATAACTGGCTCTCTTCCTAACAAACGAAGGGCTATAATAATAGCACACTCTTGCGAGTTTTTCAAAGGTTAACGGAAGAACCAAGAACCTAGAACCGAGAACCAAGAACTACTTTGTGAAACGTGAAACGTGATGCGTAATCCGTAATCCGTAATCCATTTAATGGCGATCCTATCGTCACTCGTCACTCGTCACTCGTCACTCGTCACTCGATGCTCGTCAATTCCTCGATGCGCGATGCACACGCCCTAAACCACTACCTGCGCCAGCGGCATCCCCTCACCAGCGTGGTCTCCTACCCCGAGCGGGGGCCGTGGGGCGACAATCGCTACCCCGGCAACTGCACCGGCTACCTGCTAATTGACCTCCTTGCTACCTACCAGCCCCGCACCGTGTGCGACCCGATGGAGGGCAGCGGCACCAGCCGCGAGGTTTGCGCCGACATGGGCGTGGTCTACACCGGCTTTGACCTGCGCCACGGCCACGACAGCCTGCACGATGACGTTGGGAACGGCTACGACCTGATCTTCTGGCACCCGCCCTACGGTGCAATGAAGCGCTACTCCGACGACCCCCGCGACATGAGCGGGGCGGCCTCGCTGGCGGCCTTTGTGAGTCTGTTGCAGCAGGGCTACCAGCACTTTTTCGCGGCTCTTGGCCCCGGCGGGCGGCTGGCGGTGCTGATGGGCGACATGCGCCTGCGGGGCCGCTACATCCCCTTCACCAGCGAGGTGGTGCAGCTGGATCGACGGAACCTGGAAAGTATCATCATCAAGCGCCAGCACAATGTCTCTTCCCGCCACACTGCCTACAGCGGCTCCTTCATCCCCATTTTGCATGAAACGCTGACGATTTTTCGACGACCTATGTAGCGGCAGGGAGCGCAGGAGAAGGGGAGACAGGAGAGGGGAGACAAGGAGAGGGGCGATTTACTGGCTGGAGCGGGGATAGCTGGTCTGTATTGCAGCTATCCCCTTCTCCCCTTCTCCTTGTCTCCGTGTCTGCTGAACGCTCCGCCTTTAGTCCGATGCCCAACCCGGCCTGGCCTGCTATACTAGACACTGATAGATGTGGTAATGTTGTAGGACTGTATGTTATTGCTACGCGCCATTCAGACCGCCCGTGATTAGCCTCGCTTCCCGCGAGGTTGTTTCGCATGTCTGAGAGGCAGCGCCCGACATTCACATCCGTACTGGTAGACAGTCCGTGTTGCGCGGCCTCCTGACGCAGGTGGCCGCGTTTTGTTTGCTGAGGATCTATGTTTACCAGATTGTTCGCGCCATTTAAAAGCTTTGCCCGTATCTTGGGCC
Organism: Chloroflexaceae bacterium; assembly: GCA_025454695.1. Taxonomy (GTDB): domain Bacteria; phylum Chloroflexota; class Chloroflexia; order Chloroflexales; family Chloroflexaceae; genus JALONX01. Next base: position 6,928 of record JALONX010000042.1, on the reverse strand, counting down.
GCATGAGCACGATGCACCCGGCAGTATACACCTTTACACCCGCCCGCGACGAGGCCGGACGTTAAAAAACCGATTGAGATTGACAGCCGCCGACTCCTTTTGTATGATAGGCATACGTGAGTGAGTCGTAAAATGTAAACGCCATGCCCTGGTGCGCCCTATCGCCATCCGGCGCACATCTGGAGGGTGGAACGCTTTACGTTTTGCGTTAGCGCGGAGTGTGTATGAAACAGAGTCGGCGATGGTCGCTGGTGGTGGTGCTAGCAGCGATGCTAGCAATGGTGGCGGGGTTGGTGCCTGCTGCGCCTGCACAGGCCCAGACGCAGGTTCGGATCGTCTACTTCGGGCAGACGGGCCATTATGTGCGCGGTGCGTTTCTTGACTATTGGGAACGCAATGGTGGGCTGGCTATTTTTGGCTTCCCGATCACGGAAGAGTACATTCGGAATAGTGACGGCAAGGTGGTGCAATTTTTTGAACGCGCCCGCCTTGAGGTGAGCGGTTCGGGCACGTCGGCGTTTGTGCAACTGGGCCTGGTTGGCTCGGAATACATGCGGGCCCGTGGGTTGGGTTTTCCACGGGTTGCCCCGGTGCCCAACACTGCCACCCGCCGCTACTTCCCCGAAACGGGGCACACCATCCAGGGTGGCTTCAAGCAGTTTTGGGAAACGCGGGGCGGGTTGGCCATTTTTGGCTTCCCGCTGAGTGAAGAGGTGCAGGAATTGCTGCCAAGTGGCGTGCAGCGTACCGTGCAATACTTTGAACGCGCCCGCTTTGAGTGGAATGGTCGTGGGGTTGACCTTGGCCTGCTTGGGGTTGACCTGGCCCCCTGCCAGCTGCGCCCCGGCCTGCCGCCCAATGCGCCGCCGCCGCGCCCCGTCCCCGAAGGCGATAGCCAGGCTTGCGCCTCTTTCCCCAATGCCATCGCCACAGGCCGTGTCTACCCCAGCCCGGCCCGGCCCGGCGAAACGCTCGGCTTTGAAGCTCGCAACTATGTGCCCGGCGAAACGGTCAGTCTCTGGATTAACTTGCCCGGTGGCGGCACCCGTGCGCTGCCCTACCAGGCCATCGCTGGCCCCGACGGCGGCGTGCTGATTGGCTTCCGCACGTTTGACAGTGACCCGCCTGGCCAGTATAGTTTCGTCGGTCAGGGGATCAACAGCGGGCGCATTGTGCTGGCAGGCTTTGTGCTACGCTGAAATAATGGAGTGCGGATGGCTCTCACAAAGGCACAAAGACACAAAGGTACACGAACGAACCTGGTAAAGCTACCGCTTTGCGCCTTTGCGCCTTTGCGAGAGATTTTGCGGTGAAGCGTTCGTTGAAGTTACTGATTGGATGGGGCGGGCTGTCGGCGCTGGTCTACGGGCTGGTGCTGGCAGCCTTTCCCATGTGGGCGCTCTACCGGGTGCGCCACGGCAGCCTGAGCACGCTGCTGCCGGTGAACCTGCCGACAGGTCTGCTGCTGGCCAGCCTGGTGCTGGTGCTGCTGGTGGGCTACATGTCGGGCTACCGCCTGCTGCAACGGCTGGAACCGAATCGGCCAACGTTGCTGGTGGTGACGCTCTTTCCGCTGCTGTTTGTTGCCCTGCTACTCTGGGTGCAGCCCATCTCTTCGGTTGATCTCTACGACTACCTCTTTCGTGGGCGCATGCTAGCCCACTACGGTGCGAACCCCTTCACCGCCATTCCGGAACAGTTTGCCACCGACCCGATGATTGACTTCATTGGCTGGCGCAAAGCGGTGACTGCCTATGGCCCCTTGTGGGAGCTGATGAGCTGGGGGGCGGCCTGGCTGGCTGGTGGCGACCTGCTGCGGCTGCTCTTTTCCTACAAAATGCTGGCGGTGTTAAGTTATGTGCTGTGTGCCTGGGTGCTCTGGTGGAACTGGGATAGCCGCACCGCCCAGCAGCGCATGCACGGGCTGTACCTGTGGCTGTGGAACCCGCTGATTCTTTGGGAAGTGGTGGGCATGGGCCACAACGACGGCTGGCTGGCCCTGGCGCTGATCGTGACCGCCCTGGCCCTGCTGCGGCAGCGCTACCGCCTGGCCCTGGTTGCCCTGGTGGCCGGGGCGCTGATCAAGTTTCTGCCGCTGTTGCTCATCCCGGTGGTGCTGCTTGCCATGCTGCGCTGGGTGGGCTGGCGGGCGTTTGGCCAGGGCCTGCTGGGTCTGGGACTGGGTGGGCTGCTGGCCGCCGCAGCCTACACGCCTTTCTGGGCCGGGCTGGCCACCTTCGCCAACATCTATGAACGGCAGCCACTGTGGCACGGCGCACCGCTGGCGCTGGCCCGGCAACTGGCGGCCCAGCAGCTGGGTGTAGTGGTGAACCCCTGGGAAGCCTGGCCCGGTGGCTGGCTCACCCTCGCCATGCTTGGGATCGTCGTTGGGCTGGTGCTGCTGCTGCTGCTGTTCCGCCGTATGAGCGGGCCAATGGCCTTGCTGCTGACCTTCTGGCTGGTGCTGTATTTCGCCAACCCCTGGTTCCAGCCCTGGTACGTGATCTGGATCATCGCCCTCGTGTGCTGCCTGCCCGACAACGAAGTGTCGTTGCGCATGGCCCACCTCTTCGCCAGCACCGCCCTGCTCAGCTACCTCGCCTCGGCTTTTCTGCTGCCGCAACTGGGCTGGAGCGGCGAAGGCCTGGCTTGGCAAGCCTTCTTCGTCGCCTTTGTCTACCTCTTGCCGCTGCTGCCGCTGCTGCGCCGCCTGCCATTGGGTCGTGTGCCGCTGCTGCGCTGGCGGGGTGCGCCAAGCCGTCTGGCAAAGCGGTAAACGTGATCTGCTGCTTTGGCTTTTACACTCCTTTCTCCAGCACCTGCGCCACCGCTGCGATTGTTCTGACCACGTCGGACTCACTGGTTTGCCAGTTGCAGACCGAGATGCGCATGCAGCGCATACCACGCCATGTGGTGCCGCCAAAAAACGCCTCGCCCGTAGCCAGAATTGCCGCAATAACTTCGTCGGTGCGCCGGTCGTGATCGGCGGCGCTGGCCCCTGGGCTGGGAGCGAGAAACCGCACCAGGCCCTGGTTCACCGCCGATTCCCAGACCAGTTCGGCCCCAGGTAGCGCCCCAATGCCACGGGTGAGGGCCTGGGCGTGGCGGCTTGTTCGTGCAACCAGCTCAGCAATGCCGTTTCGCCCAAGCTGGCGCAGGGCGGCGTAGGTGGCCACGCCACGGCCACGGCGCGACCACTCCGGCGTCCAGTCAATCTGGTCGCGGGCATCGGCGGCATGAACGAGATAGCTGGCCCGGTGCGACATGGCCGACCGATGGGCTTCGGGATCGGCGACAAAAGCGTAGCCGCAATCGTAGGGCACATTGAGCCATTTGTGGCCATCAGTCGCCCACGAATCGGCCTGGCCAACCCCGGCCAGCAGGTGCTGATGGGCAGGGCTGGCGTTGGCCCACAGCCCAAAGGCACCATCAACATGCACCCAGGCCTCGTGCTCGTGGGCCAGCGGAATAAGTTCGGCAAAGGGATCATAGGCACCAATATTGAGATCCCCTGCCTGTAGAATGACAATCGTCGGTGCGGTGGACTCACGGAGCGCCGCCGCCAGCGTTGCCGGAGCCAGGCGGCCCTGGGCGTCCACCGGCAAATCCACCACATGGCGTTGACCCAGGCCCAGCAACCGCACCGCCCGCTCAATCGAGCCGTGGCGCTGGTTGCTGCTGAGCATGCGGATGACTGGCGCACCGGCCAGGCCGTCATCTTCAACACTCCAGCCGCGCCGTGCCAGCAACGCATGACGAGCCGCCGCCAGACATGTGACGTGGGCCATCTGGCAGCCAGTGACCAGCGCAAAGCTGGCCGTAGCTGGCAGTTGCAACACCTCTTTGAGCCAGATGCCACAGATCTCCTCAAGCACCGCTTCCGCAGGGCCACAGGCGTAGAGGGCCGCATTCTGATCCCAGCTTGCGGTGAGCCAATCGGCGGCAAGCGCGGCGGGAAGGGAGCCGCCAATGACCCAGCCAAAAAAGCGCCCGCCCTGCGTGCCCAGCACGCCGCCCTGTGTATCGGCCACCAGTGAGTCGATTACGGCTTCTGGTGCCATGCCCTCGGTTGGGAGCGGCTGTGCCAGGCGTCCACGTAGCTCTTCCAGCGTGGTCGTGGCGGCAACGGGCGTCTGTTCCAGGCGGGCGAGGTGGTTGAGCGCGTGCGTCAGGGCACGGGCAAGCGTGGGTTCGTAGGGGCTTTGGGCTTTCATTACATGCTCCTTGCGGCGGATACGCAAACAAAGTATACTTGCTGGTATAAGCGAAATCCAAATGAATTCAAAACACTTTTTGCACTGAACAACTGAAATTAAAAGGAGAAACAGTGCTTGGCTAATAGTTCCGAAAAAGCACTCGACAACATAGATTGGCGTATCCTGAGTGCCTTGCAGGAGGACGCTCGTTGCTCCTTTAGCGAGATTGGGCGGCGCATTGGACTTACGCAGCCTGCGGTTGCCGAGCGGGTGCGCCGACTGGAGGCAGCAGGGGTTATTCGGGGCTACTACGCCGACGTGGATTTGACCCAGGTGGGCCTACCAATTATGGCCTTTATCCGCATGAGCGTCTCAAGCGCACAGTGTGCGGCTTTTGGCAGCTTTATTCAGTCCGTCCCGGTGGCGCTTCAGGCCCACCGCCTCACGGGCGACGATTCGTATCTGGTGCAGGTCGCGGTGGCCTCCGTCCAGCATTTGGAGGCGGTCATTGATCTGCTGTCGCCGTTTGGCCAGCCAAAAACCGCCCTGGTGTTGTCATCAGCCGTTACCCATCGGGTGATTGATGAGCAGAGCCAGCCACAAGCATAATGCAATACCGAGAAAAAAACTTCCCGATTCTTGCGCTGTAATTTGGAGGCAGTTGACAGACCAGTCTGTCTGTTGTAAGCTAGCAGCTATGAAGACGACGACACCAAGCCTTGAACCCCGTGAGCGTATTCTTCAAACGGCCACGCGCCTGTTCTACAGCCAGGGCTACCACACCACAGGCATCAACCAGATTATTGCCGAAGCCCAGGTGGCCAAGGCGAGTTTCTACGATCACTTCCCCTCCAAAGATGCGCTTGCGGTGGCCTACCTCCAGCGCACGCAGGCTGACCGGATGCAGCGCATGCGGGCATGTGTTGAAGCCACGCCGGAGCCACGCCGCCGTGTGCTGGCGCTGTTTGATTTTCTGCGCCAATGGATGCTTGACCATGCCTATCGCGGCTGCCAGTCGTTGAACCTGTTGCCCGAGTTCCCCGACCCGACCCACGTCGTCCATCGCCAGATTGCCGCCCACAAGGCCAACCTGCGGGCCTTTGTGCATGAACTGGTGGAAGCAGCCCACCGTCAGCAGCCGCTGGCACGGCCCGTGGATGTGACCGCCGATCGCATCTACCTGCTGTACGAAGGTGCAGTAGTCGAAAGTGCGCTCGTGCGAGACGCCTGGCCGATTGCGGTGGCGCAACAGGCCGCCGCCGATATGCTCAGCGAAACGCTTGTCTGAACTGTTGTGTCCCCACCACGTCCGCCCCTCGTTTCATGGCGGAGACGCCAATGAGTCTGCTGAGTCGGCCTTTGCAAAGCAATGTAGACAGACTGGTCTGTCTTGCACGGTGTATCAGAAAGGAAGTTCTGATGGTTCGTCTATCTATGCTATTGCGGATGCCAGTTGTGTTGATTGCAGCAGCGCAATTTGCGCTCGCCCTGGGCGGTGCCCGCCTGGCGTTTGGCCTGCTGCTGCCGGGCATGGCCGAAACGCTCGCCACGAGCGCTGCGCTGCTTGGCACCGTTGGCACACTCAACCTCGTCGGGTATCTGGTGGGAACGTTACTGGTACCGTGGCTTCAACGCCGGGCCACTGGTCGCTGGCTCATGCTTGTTTGTGGGCTGGTGCTCGGCGTGAGTCTCTTGCTGACGGCAGTCGCCTCAAACCTGGTTGCCCTGGGAGCGCTGCGTTTTGTGAGCGGTGTGGTTTCCGCGCCGCTTATGATTCTGGCCCAAAGCTTTGCCCTCGAAGGGGTGCCCGCGACCGCACGGGGGCGTGTGATGGGAATTGTCTGGGGCGGTGGGGCGGTTGGCATTCTGTTGTCGGGCCTGGTGGCACCGTGGGCGTTTGTGGGCGAGGGCTGGCGCATGGTGTGGGGTGGGATGGGTGGCATCGGTCTGCTGATTACGCTTGGCTGGTTTCTGCTGGTCAAGCAGGAACTGCCCCGCCGTGAGGCCACGGCAGCGGCGGGTTCGGCAGCGCCGCTGTGGACGCCGGGATTGCGTTGGCTTGCGCTGGCCTACAGCCTGTTTGGGGCGGGCTACATTAGCTACTTCACCTATGCTGTGGCGGCGTTTGTGCAGTATGGGCTGCCCCCACAGGATATTGGCTACGTCTGGGCGACGCTTGGCGTGATGGGTCTGCTCAGCGGGCCATTCTGGGGTATGGTGATCGACCACCGCCCGACGGCGCGAGTGCTGGCGGGCGTGCTGGCCATTGGTGCCCTGGGAACTACCACCGTGATAATGCCACACCCATGGCTGCTGATCGGTGGGGCTGCGCTCGTAGGCTGGTGTGCCTTTATCGCCCCGCCATTGATCGTTGCAACGCTGGTACGGCATCGGGTTGACGCTGCCAACTTCCCCGCCGTGTTCAGTGTCTGCACCCTTGGTCTGGGCCTGGGGCAGGTGGGCGCGCCACTCCTCGGCGCAGCGCTGAGTGGGAGTATAGGCGTTGGCGGTGCGGCCCTGCTCAGCGCGGTGGCCTTTGGCGTTGGGGCGCTGGCGGCGTGGCAAGCGATGGAGCGTCCAGCTTCCACACCTGTCGTATCGGCAAACCAACGGTAGCATAGACTAGTTGATCTGCAAAAAAGACCAGAAACAGTCCTTTTATCAGTCCAATTCTTACGTGCCATGAGTCTCAGCAGTAGCCCGTGAAATGACTGAAAGACCCTAATGTAATC
>JALONX010000041.1 GCA_025454695.1 Chloroflexaceae bacterium | reverse complement strand
CAGCTTTGTTGGCACGTTGTCGAGCGCTGCGCCGTAATGCAACCAGTGCGGAAAACATGCTCTGGCACCTACTCCGTAACCGCCAACTTGGTGGTGCAAAATTTCGGCGGCAACATCCAGTTATTGGGTATATTTTGGATTTCTACTGCCATGAAGCACGCCTGGCAGTAGAAGTAGATGGTAGCCATCATGCGGCTCCACAGCAAGCACGCTACGATAGGGAACGTACTGAGCGCCTCGAACAGGAAGGAATTCAGGTGTTGCGTTTCTGGAATAATCAGGTTTTGCACGAGCCTGAGCAGGTTCTTGAAGCGATCTGGACGGTACTCAATGCTCCCCTCACCCCAAACCCCTCTCCCGCTGAGAGAGGGGAGCCTTTACACCCTCTCCCAGCGGGAGAGGGCCGGGATGAGGGTACGAACTGAGATGAGGACGAGTCTCAAATCAGTTTCTGTTAGCCACTCGTCATGTTTCGCTCGTCACTCGCCACTGCGGGCAATGGTATAATGCGCCATCCAAAATAACGCCCACGGAGTGTGTGATGGAGTGGCCGATCTATTTTCCGCGCAATGTGACGCTGGGCAACCCGCAGGCCGGGGTGGGCCTGTGCCTGCTCTGGACACCCCAGGATCGGGTGCTGCCCGCCCTGCCACCGGGTTCGTTTACGCTGGCGGGCAATCTCTACTCCCGCGACGGTATTAGCTTCCTCATTCGCAATGTGCTGGCCCGACCCACCATCCGCACCCTGCTGCTCTGCGGCAAAGACATGACCGGCAGCGGCGCGGCCCTGGTCGCCCTGATGGAACATGGCCTTGATGCCCAGCACCGCATTGTGGGCGACGGCACCCGCCTGCACCCGGAGCTTCCCGCCGAGGCGATTGACCTGTTCCGCCATAACGTGCGACTGGTGGATGCCCGCGACACCATGCGGCCCGAAGCGATTGCCGCGTTGCTGGCCGAGCTGCCCCACAACAACCAGCCCTTCGCCGAAACGCCGCTCATCTTTCCCTACACCGAGCCAAAGGCCGAGGCCCTGCCCGCCGAAGAAACCGGCTTTGTGGTGCGGGCGGCCACCGTGCGGGCGGCCTACCTGCGGCTGCTCTGGCAGGTGATGACCTTTGGCCAGCGCAGTGCCACCCAGCACAGCTCCGACCAGCGCGAACTGCTGGATGTGACCACCGTGATTGACGAAGAGCCGACCGACCCGGCCCGTTTTTCTCATGCGCCCTGGATGCCGCTGCAACGGGAAACGCTGGGCCAGCGCCAGCCCGACGGTAGCTTCAGCGGCTATCTAGGCCAATTTTTGCAGCCCAGCGGCGGCACAGGTGTAAGCTACACCTATGGCGACCGGCTGCGGGCCTACAACGGCGAAATTGACCAGATGGCGGCGCTGCTGGCCGACCTGCGGCGCAACGGCGAGAGCCGCCGGGCGGTGGCTAGCCTGTGGAACCCTGCCAGCGACGCTGGTGCCGATAATCCGCCGTGCTTCACCCACATGCAAGCCCGGCTGCGGAGCGGGCGCGTGCATCTCACCGCCTATTTCCGTTCTCACGACATGTACCGGGCATGGCCCGCCAATGCCTACGGCCTGCGTGCCCTACAAGGGCTGCTGGTGGAAGGGCTGCCCGGCGCCGTTGCGGGCGAACTGGCGATTATCTCCCACTCGGCCCACATCTACGCCCACGACTGGGACGCGACGCAGGAGCTGCTAGCCCACCACTACCGCGCCGCCGACCCGCGCATGGTGCGCGACCCCCGTGGCTCATTCGTCGTTAGCCTGGAGCCGCCGGAAATTGTGGTGCGCCACTACACGCCTGAAGGCGAACACCTGCAAACCTGGCGCGGCGAAAGCGCCTTCGAACTGCGGAAACAGGTTGCGCCGTTTGTTGGCTTGCTTGAACACGCTCTGTATCTGGGTGGCGAACTCGAAAAGGCCGAGATCGCATGCGCACTGGGCAGGCCGGAGGTGTATCGGCAAGACCGGGAATTACAGGTTAGGGGTTAGGGGTTAGGGGTTAGGGGTTAAATGCCGTGAGTCTCATTGCATATAACCCTTAACCCTTAACCCGTAAGTACAGGAGGTTTCGTGAGCATTAAATCCGACCGTTGGATTCGCCGCATGGCGTTGGAACAGGCGATGATCGAGCCGTTTGTGGAGGGTCAGGTGCGCGAGGGCGTGATTTCCTACGGCCTTTCGTCCTATGGCTACGATATTCGCGTGGCCGATGAGTTTAAGGTTTTCAGCAACGTATTCAACGTGGTGGTAGACCCAAAGAATTTTAACTCCCGCTCGTTTGTGGACATCAAAGATCAGGTCTGCGACATTCCGCCCAACTCTTTCGCCCTGGCCCGCTCGGTGGAACGCTTTCGTATTCCCCGCAGCGTTTCCTGCATTGTGATGGGTAAGAGCACCTATGCACGTTGCGGTATTATTATAAACGTAACCCCTCTCGAACCTGAATGGGAAGGCTACGTCACGATTGAAATTTCCAACACCACGCCGCTGCCCGCCCGCATCTACGCCAACGAGGGCATTGGCCAGGTGATCTTTCTGGAAAGCGACGAGCTATGCGAAACCTCGTATGCCGACAAAAAGGGCAAATATCAGCAGCAGGTGGGCATTGTGTTGCCCCGGGTTGAAGGGCAATAAGGGCGCAAACGGCGAGAAACCCCGATACCCATGCAGAGCGGCGCGGCAGCGGAAGGCCCATTGCGCTTTCCACTGCCGCGTCGCTGCGTTTGTCATTCCAGGGGAAACCAGACCGAAACGGTTGTGCCCTGACCAGGCCGACTTTGCACCTGCGCTGTGCCCCCATGCTCGGCGATGATTGACTGGACGATGGCCAGCCCCAGCCCCTGGCCAGTGGATTTGGTGCTAAACATGGGCACAAACATCTGTTGTTGGGTGGCCTCATCCATGCCACAGCCCGTATCAGTGATGGTGAGCCGGACGGTGCGCCGCAACCCGACCGCAAGCTGCTCGGGATCCTCAAACGACTCAAGATGAGTTGACAGGTTGATCGCGCCTCCTTCTGGCCCAATCGCCTCTGCCGCGTTCACCACAAGGTTCAATAGTACCTGACGAACCTGCACAGGATTCCCCAGGAATGGTGGCACATTGGCCTGCGGGTGAAACTGCACCGTACAGTGCCTGGTGCGGGTATTTGCTAGTAGAGCGAGCATTTCAGCCACCAGTTCGTTGAGCAGGACAGGCTGCATGCGCTGTTGAAGGCAGCGCATGTCGTTTCGCGTTTGCGTTATCAGTTCGGCACCCTGGCGTACCCCAACCAGCACTTGCGTCAGTGAATATGCACGCACCTGCGGGTCGTCCAGGCTCAACAAGGCGAGTTCCGTATTGGCCTGTATCGCCGCTAGCAAATTGTTCACATCGTGCAAAACATTGTAGGCCAGCCCCTGCAAGCGTTCGAGACGCTGATTTTCAAGCAAGGTGCGCTCAAGATGAAGACCTGTGGTTTCTGCAACTTTTTGCACGCTTATATCACGCTGTGCAGTAAGCGTACACGTACAGCAGTGCTGGCCATCTTGCACTGGCGTGATAACAACAGCCACCCACAAGGGGCGGCCATCACGCCGATAGTAGATCACCTCGCTGCGTATGGTGCGCTGTTCGCGGCGGGCCTGGCGCATGTGGTCGAGCTGGTGCTGGTCGGTTAATGGCCCATAGAGCAGTGCCATCGTCTGTCCAACGATAGCGCCCCTATCCCAGCCGGTCATCTGTTCAAACGCTGGATTCACGTACAGAATACGCCCATCCAGTTCATCATCATTGGCCTCTGTTATGAGTACGCCCTCGCTGATGGTGGCGAGCAAAACCTGCCAGAGCTGTGAGTCTTGGGGGAGCGGCTGGAGCCATGGCGGCACATGACAAGAACTCTGACGGGACGACGTTGTGTTGTGCATTATACCCACGGCGAACTGCGATCAGCGCCTGGTTTCCGAGTCATTGATCAGCAGTTGAGAAATAGTCTGCGCTAGCTGCGAAATGGCGATGGGTTTAACGATGAATGCGGCAAAGAGGGTGGCATCGCTTCCGGCCCGAATCGTGTTTGGCGGCATACGGCTGAACGACACCCGCAGCGTCGCTTGCAGGTGGTGTTGCTGCCGCATCCATGTGGCTATCTGCACCGACGTGCTTTGCCCAACCCAAAAATCGAGCAGCACCAGATCGGGTGCGGGCGAGGTCATCAGGTAGTGCAGTGCGTCACCTACATTAATCACAAGATCAGCGCGTATACCAATGGCTCGGTACAGCCCGACGGCAACGCTGGTGGCAGAGACACGGTCACCATCCACAATCAGCAGGCGTTTGTCTTGAAGCAAAACTGGCGTTGGTGATGACGGGATGAACTGGTTCGACATAGGGGTAATCATCTCTGGATTGTGGTACAACACCGACTGACGTGGCACGCTGGCTGCACATGCAACAGCGGCCCAGCTTCCGTTGGCCACGCTACACCAGCAGCAAAAGTTTGTAACGATATTTATTCAGTGCATATACACATATCGCACGAATGCGAACTGTTTGCCAACCACCTTGTTAGCAACAATAGGAATAGCACTACTATAGCTCGTTTGCTGGAGGATACTAGTAGGTGCCGGGGCAACAAAAGCGCAAACAATGCCCCCCAGGCTACGCCTGCATGCAGCCCCCAGTCTCAAGAGGCAAAAAAGGGGCAAACACCAGCACGGAGGTGGAGCAAAGCTGGCAGAACACAGCGCCAGCCTGCTCACTTCCTCTGCTACATCAGCCGCCAGCGTCGTGCATGCCCATTGCGTGCTGCTCACGAAAGAGACGTTCAGCCGCCTGTCGGCTTTCTACCCGAAGCAGCTTGATCGTTTCGGCCATGGTGTATTTGATAGTGCGGGTACTGTAGCCAAGCTGTTGGCCGATCTCTTTGTAGGTGGAGCCTTGCACAGCCTGGCGTAGCACCTCGCGCTGCCGTGGGGTGAGCTGCGCCAGCGCTGTGCCTGCTCCATCGGCGTTGGGCAGAGGCAGCAGTCGCCGCAGGCCTCGCGCCGCCATGCCCGGCGCGAGCAGCAGCTCATCGCTTGCCGCCAGCCGATGGAGCATGCGGGCGAGTTCGTTGGGGTTTGTGCTGATGGGCAAATAGCCACTGGCTCCCGCCTGGAGGGCCTGCATCATCGTGGTTTCATGTTCGATTGCGTCGAGCAACACGACCCGACAATCGGGGTGTTCGGCCAGAATGGCCTGCGTCGTAGCAATGCCGTTGCCACCGCTCAGCTGGACATTCATCAGCACCAGGTCAGGGCGAAGCATATGGGCCTGTTCCACCGCAGCGTCACTATTGCTGGCCCAGCCAACCACCTCTATGCTATCGTTGCTGAACACCTGTTCCAGACCAGTGAGCAAGGCGTGGTTCGCATCCACAAGCAAGAGCCGGGCACGATAGCCCACCACATGGGGCCGGGGCAGGGGGACCTGCACCTGCACGCTGGTGCCCTGGCCCGGTGTGGTACGCAGGCTCAGCCGTCCGCCGAGTTCTTCGGCACGTACCTGCATGCTCCGCAAGCCATAGCCGCTGTCGCTGCCAACATGGGCCAGGGCAGCCCGCGCCATCGTCTGATCGAAGCCACAGCCCTCATCCTCCACAATCAGCACCAGCTGGCCAGCCGTCAGTTCAACCTGCATGCGGGCGCGGTTCACCCCGGCATGCAGGCGCACATTCGTCAACGCTTCTTGCGCCATGCGGAGAAGGGCAAATTCGTAGTGGGGTGGCAGCTGCTGGCGTGTTAGACTCGCCGTGATCTGGGCGTCAATCGTAAAATCATAAAATGTTTGCCAGTGTTGCACCAGCTGGCGCAGGGGGGCAAACGGCGTGTGTTCTGGCGCAATGGCAAATAGCCGTCCCCGGGCTTCGTAGGTTAAATCACGCACATCTTGCCGCAGCTCTTGCACCAGCGTGTCGAGCGAGTTGAGCGCGGCCACCGCCCGTTCAGTGCGATTTTCGGTCAGCAGTGTGCGCAGGGTTTGCACCCGGGCTGCCATGTAGCCAAGCGACTGCTCGAGCTCGCCCTGCATGTCGTGGCTCAGCCGCTCACGTTCGCGCACAATGGCAAGGGCAGCAGCCTGTTGCTGGAACTGAGCTTCAAGCTGTTTGCGCTCGGTAATGTCGCGGAAGATACTCTGATACAGATTCGGGCCAATACGGCTGACACTATATTCCAACTCCCGCATCGTTGCGTCATCCTGGTAGATGCGGCGCTCATTTCTTTCAAGTGGTTCTTGCAGGCGTGGTTCTTGCAGGCAAGGCTGAAGCTTGACTAGATCAGGTTGACCAAGCACGTCGAACACCCGCATACGGAGCAACTGTTCACGAGTATAGCCCAGCACTCGGCACGCCGCATCATTCACCTGCACATAGTGGCCTTCATCATCAAACAGCACGATAGCATCGGTGCTATTCTCGAACAGGAAACGATACTCCTGCAAATAGTCTGAGGTCAACTCGCTCATCATGCGGTAGCGCCGCTCATGCTCTCCCTCCCGTGGGTGGGCGGGCTGGCCCGTCAACGCCGGGCCAACCAGGGAATGGTCAGCAGGTAGACTCACAACGCCTTCACCACTCTCGTTGAGAATCGGCCCAGGCGTTTGGGCAGCAAAAAGCCCGATCAAGGCCTGCAACACGGTATACCCCGTTAGCATGCCGAGGGCGGCGCCATCTGCATCCACCACCAGCAGGTGAGGATGGCCCTGTTGTTCCATACGCTGCCCGGCCTCCCATAGGCTGTCCTGCCTGGTAATGGTGGCAAGGGGCTGATCAATCACGGCACTGGCCGGGGTTGCAGCCAGGTTCAAGCCGTTGCGCAGAGCCAGCGCAATGGTCTGCTCGTCCACGAAGCCCGCTGGTTGAGGCAGGGAACTACTTTCGTCATCGGTGATAACAATGCATGCAATTTGATCGCGCACCATGCGCCGGGCCAGGGCTTGCAACGATGTGGATGCGGCAGCCAGCGGCACAACCGGGATGACACAATCAGCAATCATTCGTTCACCGAGCAACGGAGCAAGCTGCGCCAGCCGCCAGAAGCGATCGTGCGCCAGTAGGCCAAGCAGCGTGCCATCCTCACCCACCACGGGCAATTGGGCAACACGTTGGCTGAAAAAGACGTGCAAGGCAGCCGCTGGCTGCTGAAGATGACTGGTGGGGAGAGCGATACTGTCCTGGATCATCACATGGGCCAGCGGCAGCGCAAGCACATCCATATTGAATGTCGCCAGCCGCACCAGGTCGGAGCGGGTGAACATGCCGCACAGCCGCCCCCCGTCTTCCACAAGCACTGCATGTTGCCGCCCTTCAAGCCGGTACAGCACGTTCTGCAGCGTGGTGTGTGGCGATACAACCAGTGGCTGCGCTTCAAGCAGGTCGGCCAATGGTGGGAGAATCTCTGATGTAATTGTTTCCATAACACCTCTAGAGCAACGGTAACCAGCGGCATCGTTGCTCCGTGTGATGTCCTGGAAATAACGGGCGGGGTAGCTTTGGCATGAAGCCAGCGCCCTATTGTTAATGAATATATGTTATGACGACAAAACGCATAGTAGGTCACATTATCGGACGTAGAGATCATATGTTATGCTGTGCAAAACGTGCGAATGGCTTTGCTATGCTGTAGGCAGGCACATGGGGGTTGGTAGAAGAAGCATAACCGGCGGTCTTACGGCGTGTGGTGCTGAAATATGTTTAAGCTTTTGCCACAGAACACATAGAGATCACAGAAAATCGGCCTACAGACTTCAACAAAAAGACCGGCATGGTGTTCATGCCGGTCGCTTGCTTTCAAAAACGCTGCGCGCTCCGCAGTAAAATCACTAGCGATCCTGAATTGGGCAGGTGCTGAGTCCCATCAGATAGTAGAGTGGGCAGAAACCAACCGCCGCTGTCGCAAAGAGCACGATGGCCAGAATGCTGGCGACCAACTGGGGAATGCCGGTGACGAAGAAGATAGCGACGATGCCGAACAGAATGCCCAGTACCAGGCGAATGTCGCGGTCGAGGGTGCCTTCGTTGTGCGAGAACATGGGAAACTCCTAAGTCATCAAGGTTACTATGCGTTCAGTGTACAAAGTTTGTGATGAATTGCGCGTAGTTCTTCGTTAACCCTGGGAAATGGCATGTTCACAAACCGCCTGGGAGCCGCGAGAGTAGGCCCATCGTTGGTGTGAGTGCTACATCAGTCGCCCTTCAGCCACTGGCCCACCAGGGCTGCCGCAACCAATGGTATGATGGCAGCGTGAAAAGTAGTTCTCTCAGCACCATGGCGTCGGCCCAACCACAACCGCGAACAGCCCGGCTTCAGCAAATCCTTTTTGGCACCGTGGGCCAATTGATCATGCTGTTTAGCCTGGCCCTGGCCCTGCGCCTGCTGGTGTGGCGCTGGTATGAATTTTACCCGCTCACTGGCGACGAGCAAGAATATCTCAACCAGGCGCTGACCATGCTGCGCGAACGGCGCTACGACGAGTTGCGGCTGATGCGCCCACCGCTCTACGGCGTGTTTCTCGCCGCCAACATCTACTTCTTCGACTCACTCATCCAGAACCTTCGCCTGGTGCAGGCCGTCATCAGCGCCGCCACGGTGGTGCCGATCTACATGCTGACGCGCGAAATTAGCGATGGGAGATTAGCGATTAGCACTGCAAACACCAATCACCAATCACCAATCGCTAATCGCCAATCACCCTTCCTCGCCGCCCTGCTCTGCGCACTGAGCTACACGCTGGCGGCCAACGCCACCGAACTGCTCACCGAAACGTTGTTCGTCTTCGGCCTGGCGGTTTTTTTCGCGCTGCTGCTGTGGGCAGGAAAGCGACTTAACGCAGAGCCGCAGAGCCGCAGAGACGCAGCGGAGTTTCCAGTTAGCAGTTCGCAGCCGAAAAGCGCCAGTGACAAATTACGGAATACGAACTACGGACTACGCAGTACAACTCATCTTGTCACCTTGTCATCTGGTCATCTTGTTACGTTTCTGGCGGGCCTTGTTCTGGGCTTGCTCGCCCTCACCCGTTCTGCCGCGCTGCCGCTGCTGCCGTTGGGGGTGTTGTGGCTGCTGGGCCTGCTGAGTCTGCACTTCTGGCGGGCGGGCAACCATGTAAAGCTGCAACAGTTACGCTTGCGGATGGTGCCTGCGCTGCTGGTGGTGCTGGGGGCGCTGCTGGTGGTGCTACCCTGGACGGCCCGCAACTACGCTACCTACGGCGCACTGATTATTATTGACACCACCGGGGCCGAAAATCTCTGGCTCGACAACAACCCTCACCCCGGCGGCTGGGAGGGCGGGCGCGAAGAGGTGAAAGCCCAGCTCTACGCCCTCGGCAACGACATGGCTGCCCGCCAGCGGCTGGCCTCCCAGCAGGGCCTGGCCAACATCACCGGCAACCCGCAGTGGTTTGCCAACAAAGCCTGGGGTGAGCTGCTACAATTCTTTGCGCTGGAACACGCCGACGACATGCGCGACCGCCCCGCCATCTGGCTGCCCCCAGCCCAGGTCTGGACACGCCTCATCCTCGGCGATGGCCTCTGGCTGCTGCTGCTGCTGGCGGGAACGTATGGCTTAGTACGAGTTACGAGTTACGAATTACGAGTTACGAGTGAACAAACACCGTTCATCGCTCATCGTTCATCGTTCATCGTTTCCGTGGGCTTGCTCTTCGGCCTCTGGGCCGCCTACACCCTGCTCACCACGCTCATTTTTCATGTAGAATTGCGCTACCGGCTGCCGCTCTACCCGGTGCTGCTGCCGTTTGCGGCCCTGGCCCTGGTGGGGCAAAGCCCGCAAGCTGCCGCAGGCCCGGCTGAAGCTAGACGCTGGCCAAAGGTGCTAGCGCTGCTGCTGCCCGCCGCATGCCTGCTGCTGACGCTGCTGCACCGGCCCTACCCGCTGCTGGCCTGGCAACTGGGCTGGAAGCACTGGCACCTGGCGCAGGCCGAAGGCGCTGCTGCCCGTGGCGACGCGGCGGCGACGCGCGAGGCAGCCCGCGCTGCCCTGGCCAACGACGAACGCTCGGTGCTGGCACGGGTGGCCCTGGCCCGCGCCGATCTGCTCGTGGGCAACGAGTCCGCCGCCGAGACGACCCTGCGCGAGGCGATTGGCGTGCTGCGGGCACACCCGCACCCGCACCTGCTGCTGGGCGACATGCTGCGGCAGCGGGGCGACGCGGAGAATGCTCGCAGCGAACTGGCCTACGAACGCAACTCGCTGGAAGACATGCAAACCTGGAGCTGGAACCGTTTTCGCACCCCGCCGCCCCCGGCCCTCACCCTGGGCAACGGCCTTGACCTCGGCTTCATCCAGGGCTTCCACCTCGTGCAGGAAGGCGAGCAGGGCCGCTGGACAACCGACAGCGCCCGCGTTCGGCTCAGCCTGCCGCCGGGTGCCACGAGCCTGGCCTTGCGTTTGGCCTCCGGGCGGCCAGCCGGTGCCACGCCCGTTCCCCTGGCGGTGCTGGTGAATGGTCAGCCCGTGGGTAATCTTCAGGTCACGCCGAAGTGGGCCGACTATCGCCTGCCATTGCCGGACGGACTCACGGGCGACGTGATTGCGATTGAGCTGCGTAGCCCGACGTTCCGCCCCCGCGATCTCAACCGGGCCAGCCCCGACAGCCGCCAGCTGGGCATGCAGGTAGAACAGATTAGCCTGCAACCATGAAAGCGCCGCGAACGCCAGCATCCCCCACACCTCCACAGGTTCCAGGTTCTCGGTTCTTGGTTCTCGGTTCTTCTACCTTGCGTCTGCCAACTGCCAACTGGAAACTGCTGTCTATTGTGCTGTTGGCCCTGGCCTGGCGACTGCTGCTCTGGGCGCAGCCGCTGCACCAGCCCGCCAACGACGAGGTGGAGTACATCCGCGTGGCCCGCGACCTGCTGGCCGGGCGGGGCTGGGTTTTCTACGAGAGCTACCACTGGCTGCGTGCCCCGCTCTACCCACTCTGGCTGGCGGCCTCGCTCTGGCTGGCGGGCGGCGACCTGCACCGGGCCGCCCTGCCCAACATCGCCCTCAGCGTCGCCAACGTCGCCCTGATTTACATGATCACCCGCGAGCTGCTGCGTGCCGACCAGCCCCAGAAATTTAACGCAGAGACGCAGAGACGCAGAGATGCAGAGACGCAGCACGCAGCACGCAGCACGCAGCACGATGTGCCTTCTGAAATCGTCAATCGTCAATCCGCCTGCCCTGAGGCCCCCCCTGAGCCTGTCGAAGGGCTTGTCGAAGGGTCAATCTCCAATCTCCAATCTCCAATCTCCAACTTTCCGCTGCTCGCCGCTGCCATCGCCGCCATGCTGCAAACCTATGCCACCTTCGCCAGTCTCTACATGGCAGAAACATTGTTTGCATTTCTCTTCGCCTCGTCGGTGCTGCTGCTGCTACGCTGGCGCAACGCAAGAATTGAGAATGCTGAATTGAGAATGCAGAAATTAACTCCATCTTCCAGGCTTGTTCAATTCTCAATTCTCAATTCTCAATTCTCAACTCTCTGCCTCGCCGGTATCTGCTACGGCCTGGCTGCGCTCACCCGCTCGCTGCCGCTGGCCTTTCTGCCGGTGGTGCTGCTGTGGATTGTGTGGCAAACGTATGCGACGCGGGAAACGACCGGAGACCGAAGACCGGAGACCGAAGCCGCTCAAACACCGCTGATGGGGGAAGGACGCCCGGCACGCGCAGGTACTACGCAGTTCGCAGCACGCAGTACGCGGTGGTCATGCTCAATGCTCATACCGACTATCTTATTCACCATCTGCGTCTTTCTGCCGATTCTGCCCTGGACGGCGCGCAACTGCCAGGCGTATGGTCGCTGCATTCTGATTGAAACCGGGCTTTCGTACAACCTCTGGGCCTTCAGCGAACCACGCGAAGACCAGCAGACCATTTTCCGCATTCTCGAAAGCATCCCCAACCCTGCGGAACGGGCTGACGAAGCCACCCGGCGGGGGTTGGAGCGGCTGCAGGAAGACCCGGCGATTATGCTGCGCAAAATTCAGCCCAACTGGATCGCGCTGTGGGCTGTGAAGCCCATCCAGGATCGCTTTCTACTGGCCAGCTACTATGCCGATGCGCCACCCATACTATTTCTGTCGGCCCTGGTGATTGATGATCTACTCTACATGCTGGTGGCCCTGGCCGCTGTGTTCTGGCTAGGCCGCAGCCTGGCTCGTGGCATCCCTGCCGCCGTGCTGCCCGCCCTCTGGCTGCTCTACGTCGTCGCCATCTCGCTAGTGACGCATGGTGAAGGGCGCTACCGCCACTTCTTCTTTATGCTGCTCATTCCTTGCGCCGCCCTGGCCCTGGGCGAACTGCGCCTGCTGCTGCAAGGCGGGCGCAAGCGGCCAGCAGCCAATCCGCCCAACATGCTGCTGCAACGGCTGCGCGTTCCAATCTACGCCGCTACGCTCATCTTCGCCCTGCTGATCATCTACCCGGTGCGCTACTGGTATTACCCCTGGGAATGGGCCACAAGTGGCGCGGCCCGCAGCGTTCACCGGCTGGCGGGAGATCTGGCCCTGGCGCGAGGCGATAGCGCCGGAGCCGAGGCGTCGTACATGCAGGCGCTGGAGGCCAGCAACACGCCCGACGGCTGGATTATCCTGGGCGATCTCTACCGCCGCGAAGGGCGCGTGGAGGAGGCCGAACGAGCCTACCGCTTTGCATGGGGCCGCGCCCGCCCCTACATCGCCGCCAGCGCCCGCCTGGGCGACATGCGCCGCGAACTGGGCCAACTCGAGGAGGCGCGAACGGCGTTTATTGGCACTTTTGTGGCCGAACAGGATGTGCTGGACTGGAGCTGGCAGCACCTGCGCCCCCGGCCCATCGCTCAAGTTGATGTGGGCGATGGGCTGGACTTCGGCTACGTTGGCGGCATGTACCCCGCCGAAACGCAGCAGGGCGCAACCGCCCGCTGGACAACTGGGCACGGCCTGCTGCGACTCACGCCAACCGAACCGGCTCGGGGGCTGCTCACCTTGCGACTCGCCGCACCTCACCCCAATGAGGAAAACGTGTCCGCCGAAATCTGCGTGGGCGAACGCTGCCAGCGGCTGACGGTCGGGCGCACGTGGCGCATCTTCCAGCTGGCCCTGCCGCCCGGCACCCCCGCCAACAGCCAGATTGAGCTGCGTAGCCCCACCTTCACCGCCCCCGATGGCCGCACCCTCGGCCTGCTGGTGGACTGGGCCGAATTGCGGTAGCTGTGCGTTTGTAACGCAGAGCCGTTCGCAGTTCGCAGTTGGCAGTTCGCCTTCAGCCTTCAGCCTTCAGCCTTCAGCCTTCAGCCTTCAGCCTTCACCGCTCCCTCGCTGGCATTGCCCTTGCTGCTGTGGTAATGACATGTTAGGTTGCACCCAACATGTTTGGCAAAAAAAAACTCACAGTGCGCAAGGAGATGCGCAAGGGAGAACAACGATGTCGAAACAGATGCCCCGCCGTGCCGTGTTAAAGGGAGCCGCCGGGATGGGCGGCCTGCTCGCTGCCGGTTTCGCCACTACCCGCGTGGCCAGCGCCGCCGAAGGTGGCGACAGTGTACCAACCATGCTCAACCTGGCCGCCACCGCCGAAGCTTTCGCTGTCACCCATGTCTACTCGGCCCTCACCCGCCGAACCTTCAACCTGAACCCCGCTGAAGAGCTGCAACTCAAGATCATTCTCGATGCCGAACTCCAGCACCTGAACCTGATCCAGGCCAACGGTGGGCAGCCGTTAACGCTAAACTTCTTCACCCCCAATGGCCTCTACAACAGCCGCCGCCGCTTTGCTGAAGTGACCGCCAATGTGGAAACCACATGCACGGGGGCCTACCTGGCCGCCACTCGCCGCTTCGCCGACCTGGGCAACCCCCGTATCGCCGCTACCATGGCGCAACTCGCCGCCAACGAAGCCCAGCACATCGCCACCGCCCGCGAACTGCTCAACGTGGTGCCTAGCGACAACGCCTGGCTGCCGCCGCTCTTCTTCAACGTCTCCGATGCCGGGCCAGTGCTTGCGCCGTTTTTCAACGGCGGCGAGGGCTTCAGCGGCCCCGTGGCCTTCCCAGGCCGCGACGCCGTGCTGGCCGTGCTCGGCGACGTGCGGGCGATTGTCTACCCAACCTACATCAATACGTTTTAGCGCAGGGTAGTGCGGACGTTAGTCCACGTTATGTAACTTTGAGCTATAACGCGGACTGAAGTCCGCACTACGTTCAACGTTCATCAAACACACGACCGACTCAGCGAGTGAGTCGGTCGTGTGTTTCCCATTCCTTCGCGTTCCCCTTCGACAAGCTCAGGGCAGGCTTCACGTCCCTTCGCGGATCATCACTTGCGCGAAGGAAAGGCAGGCAAACGCCAGTCCGGGGGAAGTGCAAAACGGGGCTTGCGGGGCGACGCTGGCGCTGGTGGCAACACTGGTGGGGCTTCTTCAGCCACAGGAACATCTGGCCTCGCAGGTTCCAGCGCCGGAGCCGGGGGCACGGGCGCAGCTAGCACGTCAACCGCACCTTCCAATCGCCAGGCTTTCAGTGCCAGGAGTTCGGCCTCCACTGCCCAAGCCGCCGCTTCGCCCACGGCCCAGCCCACTTCCGGACGCGACATGTCGAGCAGGTCTACCAGCTTGATTTCCGGGTGCAGGTGCAACGCCGGTGGGTGGCGCTCCAGGCGCATCTGGTTGACCTGATCCATCAGCAGCGAGAGCGAGCGGTGGGCGATGGCCAGCTGCCGAGGGGCCAGCATCAGGCGCGCCAAGGGGTTGCCGGGCAGGTCGGTGGGAAGCTCGAAACCGGGCAGGGCGTCGCTCAATTCCACCGCAATAACTTTCTGTGCCCCCAGACCCTCGGCCACGTCCACCGGCAAGTTGTTGCGCACACCGCCATCCACCAGAATTTCGGTTCCCCGCACCACCGGCGGGAAGATACCCGGCAGCGCCGTGGTGGCGAGCAGGGCGGGCACCAGCGGCCCCTCGTTAATCACCACCTGCTGGCCGCTCACCAGGTCAACCGTTACCACCGCACACGGGAAGCGCAGGTCGGCAAAGGTTTTGTCGCCCAGCACTCGCGTCAGCAGCGCCTCGCGCTTGGTCGAGCCAA
>JALONX010000648.1 GCA_025454695.1 Chloroflexaceae bacterium | reverse complement strand
CTGGGTAAAGCGCCGCTGGGCCGAAAGGGCGAGCAGGGGCAGTAGCACCAGTGGCCAGCCAAAGCCCAGGCCGAATGCCAGAAAGTAGGCCAGGCCATCGGCAAGCGAGGCGACGTTGCCCGCGCCAATCACAAAGGCGCTCACGATCAGTGGGCCGGTGCATGGCAGGGTCATTGGGCCAAGCAGCAGGCCGTAGACATAGGCTGCCGCCAGTGGATTCTGCATCAGCGGCATCTGGGCTGTGGCCAGCCGGGCAAAGGGGTTGTAGCCAAACAGCATCAGCACCCCCAGCAGAATCACCGCGCCGTAGATGACCGGCAGCAGCAGCGGCAGCACGTTGCTGAAGGACTGCTGAAGTGCAAACACCAGCAGCCCCACGAGCGTCATCATGCTGAGGATGCCTGCCAGCACTAGCAGCCCCAGCCAGCCGGTGGCCCGCGCTGCCCGGCTGTTGCCCGCGTTTCCGGCCAGAAACGCGATCAGGCCGGGGTAGAGCGGCAGCATGCACACGTTGCCGAGAATCGCGCCGTTCCCCAGAACAAACGCTTCCAGATACTGGTTCACGGCGCACCTCCTTATTGCCCGGCCTTCAGGGCGGCGATGATGTTCGCGGCTGGCTCGATGCCGGTTGCTAGCTCACTCGTTGTGCCGTCGGGCCGGATGATGAAGTGAGGTGTTGAAGGCGGGTTGGCGATAGTGCGCCCAAACGCGGCGGTCAGCTCTTGCAGCAGTTCCGGCGTGGCCACGGCAAATGTCCAGTCGAAACCGGCCTCGCTGGCGTAGCTTGCCAGGTCGGCGGCGGCCAGGTTGGTTTCCACGCTCAAGGCCACAAACACCACGTCGTCGCTATTCAGCTGAGCTTTTGCCTCTTTCACGTTGCCAAGTTGCTGGCGGCAGTTCGAGCACCATGTTGCCATCGGCTCGACATAGACTGTGCGCCCGGCGAAATCGGCGAGCGTAAAGCTCTTGCCAGTCACTGCATCGGTCAGGGCGACCTGCTGCCAGGCCGGGCGATTGGCGGCTGCGCCTTCGGTGGGCTTGACCATCGCGGCGTCGGTGGGCTTGACCATCGCGGCGTCGGTGGGCTTGACCATGGCGGCGTCGGTGGGCTTGACCATGGCGGCGTCGGTGGGCTTGACCATGGCAGCGTCCGTGGGCTTGACCATCGCGTCGCTGGTGGGGTTGGCCATTGCCACCTCGGTCGGTTTCACCATTGCGGCTTCGGTGGGGGCCGAGGCGGCGGTCGGGGCGGTGGTGGTGGTGGTCTGGCCACAAGCTGCAAGCGCAAATCCAACCAGAACGACCATGCACACATGCAGAGTCTGTCGTTTCACAAAGAACCTCCTGTTTGTGTTTCCGGGCAGGTGTGCCCGGTGGTACCTTCACTTTTCAGGCTACCCACAAAAACTGACGAGGTTGGGTCGAAATTCTTACAAAATACGAACGGCGTAACGCACACGGCCAGCCCTGGTGTGTGCAGGGCTGGCCGTGGAGGAGGGCGCAACTCCAGTGGCTACTGGCAATTCGCCGTTTCGCAGACATAGATCGGCTGGGCTGCGCCGGTCAGTTTGACATACACACGCCTGGCCGCTGCATCAAAGAAGAAGGTCGTGCCGTCGCCGTCGCGCACGGCCTGGGCGCTGGCCGCTGCGGTCAATGGCGCATTTACGTTCGGCCCACGGAAATCCCGGTCGTCGGGGTCGAACTGGCCGTTCAGTTCACGGTAGACAAACACGGCGGCGCTCTCCACCGGCAACGAGAGACTCACCCAGTTGCCTGGATTGGTGATCAGGCCCAATTCTTCCGTATCCACCCCGACTTTCATTGCTTTGGAGGTTGGGGTAGCGTTTTCAGGATGGATCGGCAGCGAGAAGTCGTAGTGCAACCCGGCAACCAGCAAGCCAGCTGTGTTGGAGCCGCCGCGCACGAGCAGTTTGCCGCTCACGCCGTCGCTGCGGGTAGCGGGCAGTTCCCAGAAATCCTTACGCCCATCCAAACGGTTACGGGGTGCCCACGACCCGATGTTCAGGCCGAAGAGCGGAATGTCAGTCGGGCAGACGTAGGCCATCCAGGGAGCCTGGCGCGTACATGTGGCGTTGGCCTGTAACGCCAGGTCGCCCAGCAGCAGCCGGGGCTGCCCGCTGCCCGTCAGGCTGCCGTCGCGGTCAACGAAGCCGCCCATCAAACTCTCGCGCACGCCGTAGAACAGCACCGGCGGTGTGCGTACCAGTCGGACGCCCTCAGCAAAGCCGCGCAGGTCTCCACGCAGGTCATTGT
The DNA here is from genome assembly GCA_025454695.1 of Chloroflexaceae bacterium. Classification (GTDB taxonomy): domain Bacteria; phylum Chloroflexota; class Chloroflexia; order Chloroflexales; family Chloroflexaceae; genus JALONX01. The sequence continues at coordinate 1,931 of JALONX010000648.1, read as the reverse complement.
TGACGATCGCGCCGTCCTGTATATCCACAAAGGTGACGTTGACAACCTGGGGGCGTTTAGAACCACCCTGCATACGCATCAGGTGGATGCCACCCGCCCGGCCCTCGCCCAACCTTTGCGGCTGGCCATTGCTGTTGGCGCTTTGGCCGATGATCAGGCTATTCTCCACCCGCCCGGCGAAGACAACCACGCCCGCATTGTTGTCGGCCAGCATGGAGCCAGTCAGCACGGGCGCGTCGCCCTCAATCCATACGCCAGAAGCGGCGTTTTTGTAGGCGGTGAAGTTCTGTAGCCGCATGGGCGCACCACTCACTGGTGCAATAAAAATGCCGTGGCCACGGGTGTTCGGCGGGTAAAGATCATTGCCACCGTTTGTTTGGAAATTGCTGTGGGCCACGTTGTCGCGGAACTCGAACTTGCTCAGGTCGGGCTGGTTGCCCTTGCCAGCGAAGTGAAAGCCGTTGCCCTCGCCGCCTGCGGCCACATTGCCAATAAAGCTGTTGTTGGCGCTCAGCCCCCAGAAGTTCGCGGGGCGGTGCTCGTCCTGCCGCCGGGCACGGTTGCTGTCCCGAGGGGCGCTTGGGTCATCCTTAAAGATGCGGTGCTTCTGCGGCAGCAGCGTGGTGCGAATGCCCAGGTTGCGGACGAAGCGGTTGCCGTCTTCGCTGCCATCTTCGGCAAAAATGTAGTTGTGCGACACCGTGTTGTACACCACGTTGTTTTCCACCACCACACCGTCGGTGCCATGCACGACGATGCCACGGGTGTAGCCATTTTTCACTGAGGAGTTTTTGATGTACTGGCCGCTGCCGTTGCCGGTGAGGTGCCAGTGGAAGGCGTAGCGACCCAGCTTGGTGGCCTGACCCATGTCTACAAACTGCACACCGTTGATGCGGGCCACGCCGTCCATAATCATAGTGTGGCCACCGAAGCGCCGGTTCGGGTCAGCCGCCAGTTCGCCGGGGTTGTTCAGGGCATTTCTGCCGTTGAAGAACGGCTCAACGCTGGTCGGGTCGGAGCGCACCACGATGTTGCGGGTCAGCAGCCCCACCTCAGCCCGCTGGTCGAGGGTCTGGCCTTCAATCGTTTGCAATGTGCCCCAGTGCTGGAACTGCAATGCCGGGCGGAAGCTGATTGTGCGTCCATCAGCCGACGCGCCCGTCACGGTGACGACTTCGGCCTGGGTGTGGTCGTAGCCGGTGGGGGCTAGCACAATCTCGTCGCCCACGGCCCAGCGAGTCGCTTCCAGCAGCTGGATCGAGGTCGCCCCTGGTTGGGCCGTCTGGGCTAGCTTCGTCCAGCTCAGCTTGGCGGCGCTGCTGCTGTGCATGTCAATCGTGCCACCAGCCATCGCACCCAAAAATTTGCTGCCCATCTCCATCACATTTTCGTCCGTCGCCGCGCCCGTCAGCGTGATGACGGCGCGGTTGGGGAAGGGGCGGGCCTCGCTGCCGATCTGGAGCTTGCCCTGGCCATGTACCATAATCCAACCTGCCGTCAGCTCCAGGTCGCGCTCGGCAAAGGTCAGCGTGCCGTCAATGCGCAGGGCACGCAGGGCTGCCGTGTTTACATCCAGCGTCATGGTGCGGCCTGCCGGGATGACCACATAGGCACCCGCCGCAGGCACCCGCCCGCCCGGCCACGAGGCCGGGTTCGACCAGACGTTGCCCGTGGGCGAGGTCGGCGGCGGCAGCGGCTGGGCTGGTGGCGTGGTGCTAGTGCCGCCCCGCTGCACCAGCGGCAGGAAGATGCGCCGCTGCGTCGGCTGTTGGGCCGGGGCCTGCACCGTAATCGTTCCTTCCATGCCCGCATGCAGGCTACAGAAGAAGCCGTAGGTGCCTGGCGTGTCGAAGCGCTGTTGGAAACTCTGGCCCTGGCTCAGTGTGGGTGAAAGAAACTCGTTGTCGTCGGCGATGACATTGTGGGGAACG
>JALONX010000647.1 GCA_025454695.1 Chloroflexaceae bacterium | reverse complement strand
GCTGGTGTGTTCGCTTCCTCTCGTGAGGTCGCTCGACTGTTACGAGAAAAAGACTTCCGGGCCTCATTCCAGCAGGGTGTGCGCGAAAACATCTTTATTGCTCTGATTGAAGAACAATGGATTCTCTGCATTATCTTCAATAAAGGCACCCACATTGGCCTGGTAAAAGTGCTTACCAAAAAGGCTACCGATGAGCTGGCCACCGTCCTCGAACGGGTGCGTCAGCAGCACAAACAGCGCGACGAGGTGCTCGGCGCGTCCTTCCGCACCTCGATGGAAGATACCATCGATCTTTTGTTCCGTGATTAGTCTTGTGGTTTCCCGGGTGTGCCCGCCCTTGGCTGGGGTGCGCCGGGCTGAGGCTGTCTCGGAGCAACACGGGCATCACGTTCGACATTCCAGACAACCCGTTATTCAGCCATGCGAGAGGGTCTATGGCGCTCATTAATGTTGCCGCACGCGAAATTCACTGCAAGATTGTCTATTATGGGCCAGGTATGTGTGGCAAAACCACCAACTTGCAGTATATCCACAACTCCGTTCCGAAGGATGTCAAGGGTGATCTACTCTCGATTGCAACCGAAACTGAACGTACCTTGTTTTTTGACTTTTTGCCCCTTGACCTGGGCAAGGTGCGCGGCTTTCAAACCCGCTTTCACCTCTACACTGTGCCGGGCCAGGTGCTGTATGAACGCACCCGTGTGGCCGTGTTGAACGGAGCCGACGGGGTGGTGTTTGTGGCTGATTCCAACAAAAGCAAAATGCAGGAAAATGTGACGAGCCTGAAAGAGTTGGCTCAGAACATCACTAGACAGAATAAGAAGTTTCAAGAATTTCCGGTGGTGTTGCAATATAACAAACGCGACCTCCCTGCCGAAGTGGTTGTGCCTGTTCATGTGATGGACAAATATCTCAACCCTATGAGTTGGCAGCGCGTTGAGGCGGTTGCCACCACTGGCGTGGGTGTGTTTGAAACGCTGAAAGCAATTAGCAAAACCGTGATCAGCAGACTGTAGCTGCACAGGGTGGTGCGGCGCACCAACAGTAGGTGTGCGTTTCACCTGGTGCGGGGTGACGGAACCTATGGCGCTTGCAGGTGACATAAGCGAATTCCCACTAACCGACATCATCCAACTGGTCGATCTGAGCAAGAAGACTGGTGCGGTGTATATTGATGGTGAGCGGGGGACGCAGCGCATCAGCGGGAAGATTTACTTCCGTGATGGCAAAATTATTGGGGCGGACGTGCCTGGCATGCCCCCGCTGGAAGCCGTCTACACCTTCTTCACCGTTTCGGCTGGGCCATTTCGTTTTATCGACACAGATCGCCTCGATACGCCCACCATCACCGCTAGCAACGAATTGATCATTATGGAAGGCATCGGGCGGCAGGAAGCCTGGGCTGAGCAGCAGGCGCAAGCGCCGCAACCGACTCAAGCCGCACCCGCCCCGCTCCCGCCGCTGACGATGGTACCCCGGCTGTCGCCCAACCCTGCCACTGGTTCTAGCGAAATCAACCTGGAAGCCGAAGAGTGGCGCGTGCTGACTATGGTGAATGGCAAAAACAGCGTTGGGCAGATTGCGCAGCGTAGCGGGCTGGGCGAGGCACGCACCGCCGAGATTATCGGTCAACTGCTGGCCAATGGCCTGATCGAGCATCGCGAACATACCTCCGCCGAAAACCTGATGGCCGAGTACGAGCGCATTGCTACCACCGAGCTAGGGCCGCACGCCAGTGGCCTGCTGGAAGAAGCTTGCCGCCAGGCCCGCATCACCGATGTGGCCAGCGCTTCGAGCGAGCAGATGCTGACTGTGGTGAGCAACTTTGAACAGGCGCTAAGCCAGTTTATTGGCGCGATGCGCGCCCGCCGCATTGCCGAACAAATGCGCGCTCGCGCCCGCAGCATGTCAGTCTGATTCTTTTGTGGTAGAATACCCCCGTTTACGCGACTCTGCCCGTCGCTAAGGCGGGGTTTTTTTATTCCTACCAGTAGGAGTTGTTGTGCGTGCCTTGATCAGTGTCTGGGATAAACATGGGGTGGTGGAGTTTGCCCGTGGCCTGGCAAGCATGGGTGTGGAACTGGTGTCAACTGGCAACACCCAGCGCTTGCTTGCCGAGGCCGGGGTGCAGGCGCGTTCCGTCAGTGAGCTAACCGGCTTCCCCGAAATTCTCGATGGTCGGGTCAAGACGCTGCATCCGGCGGTGCATGGTGGCATTCTGGCCCGGCGCGACTTGCCCGCCCACATGGCGCAGCTTGGCGAGTATGGCATTGGCCCGATTGATCTGGTGGTGGTGAACCTGTACCCCTTTGCTGCCACGGTTGCCCGGCCCGACACTACCATGGCCGAAGCCCTTGAACAAATTGACATTGGTGGCGTGACACTGCTGCGGGCGGCGGCGAAGAACTTTCCCTTTGTGCTGACGCTGGTTGACCCCGTGGATTACGAGGCGACGTTGGCTGCCCTCCAGGCAGGCCATGTACCCGATGAGCTGCGGCGGCAGCTGGCCGCGAAAGCCTTTGCCCACACCGCCAGCTACGATGCCGCCATCGCAGGCTACCTGAATGAGTCGCCGTTTCTGGCCCAGTTGCCGCTGGCTTGGCAGCAGGCCCAGCCCCTGCGCTATGGCGAAAATCCCCACCAGCCCGCCGCACTCTACGGCGATTTCTTTCGCTACTTTGCCCAGCTGCATGGCAAAGAACTTTCCTACATCAATATTCTCGACATTACCGCAGCCCAGGGCTTGATCGAAGAGTTTCCGGCAGCCGAAGGGGTGGCTCTGGCGATTATTAAGCATACCAACCCATGTGGGGTGGGCCAGGGTGCAACCGCTCTGGAAGCCTGGCAGCGGGCCTATGCCACCGATCCGCAAGCTCCCTTTGGCGGGATTATCGCGGTGAGTGGCACCTGCGACCTGCCGCTGGCCCAGGCGATTGACGAGATATTTACCGAGATTGTTATTGCCCCGGACTTTAGCGATGAGGCTCTGGCCCTGCTGCACAAGAAGAAAAACCGCCGCCTGATGCGCTCGTTGCGCCCGGTGAGCCAACCAGCCCTGCTGCTGCACAGTGTGCCGGGCGGTGTGCTGGTGCAACAGGCCGACCGCGCCCCGCTGGCCGAGGAGCCGTGGCAGGTGGTGACAAAACGTGCTCCCAATGATGATGAGTCTCGGGCGCTGCGCTTTGGTTGGCGGGTGGCAAAACATGTAAAATCCAACGCCATCGTCTACGCTGCCGCCGACCGTACCCTCGGCATCGGCGCAGGTCAGATGAGCCGGGTAGACAGTTCACGTCTGGCGGTGTGGAAGGCCGGGCAGGCTGGTTTATCGCTGGCTGGCTCGGTGGTGGCTAGCGATGCGCTGTTTCCCTTTGCCGATGGGGTGGAGGCGGCCCTGGCCGCTGGCGCAACCGCCATTATTCAGCCCGGCGGCTCCGTCCGCGACGAGGATGTGATTGCCGCCGCTGATGCAGCCGGTGCAGCCATGGTCTTCACCGGGCGACGGCACTTCTTGCACTAAAAGCGCTCACAAAGGCACAAAGACGCAAAGAGATCGCTGGTCTTCGCCGAATAGGTGGATCATGCACGTCTCGGTAATCGCAACTTGTAACTCTTTATTTGTAAATTGTAACTGTTTTATGCTTAAATTTGACTCACAGGGCCTTATTCCGGCAATCGTGCAGCACGCCCGCAGTGGCGAGGTGCTGATGCTGGGCTACATGAATGAAGTAGCCCTCCAGCAGACACTGGAACGGGGTGACGTGACCTTCTGGAGCCGCAGCCGTCAGTCACTATGGACAAAAGGCGAAACCAGTGGGCATGTGTTACGGCTGGTGGAGCTGAGGCAAGATTGTGACGGCGACGCGCTGCTGGTGCTGGCCGAGCCGCACGGGCCAACCTGCCACACAGGGCAACCAAGCTGCTTCCATCGGGACTTGCACGGAAATACACTGGCGAGCCGTGTGCCAACGGTGAGCATGCTGGCGCGTCTGACAGATATTGTGCGGGACAGGGGGCAGGAAGATAGCGCCGAATCGTATACGGCAAAATTATTGCGGGGTGGGGTGGATCGGATCGGCAAAAAGATCGGCGAAGAAGCGGCTGAGGTCATTATCGCTGCGAAGAACCGCTCGGCTGCCGAACTAACCTATGAAATGGCTGACCTGCTCTACCACAGCATGGTGTTGTTGGAGGAACAGGGCCTTCCGCTGGAGGT
>JALONX010000646.1 GCA_025454695.1 Chloroflexaceae bacterium | reverse complement strand
TCAGCGTGTTTAAGGCTTTCAGACGCCGAATTCATTCGGTGGCTAGGGCGGCACCGTATGTCCGGTTCTTTTTGTAAAACTCCATTATCGCGCCAGTAGGCGGAACGCGCAATACATTGCGCAACTACGGGACGTTTTATACTCGAATAAAAAATTAAAGTCCATCAGGCGGTGGTGTACGAGCAACCGCCTGAAGGCGGCACTATGCTTCCTCATCCTCATTTGTGCCTAGCCACTAGCCCCGATCATGTAGGTAGAAGACCGGCACCAACTCGCTCATACGTAGACTGTTGTGCGCTGTTTTGTAAAATCATGCAGAGTTACCACGCGCATAATAGCTGCAGCGATGTTTGCTCCGCCTTGCACCGACGGTTCAATTTCATTGGCGTAGTCTGCTGGCGTGGTGCAGACACGGCGAAGATCGATGACGGGAATTCCGACTTCTATTGCCGAGGCGAGAATACGGTCGTTAAACAGCAGCAGGCCCATGGTCATCAGTTGCTGCACCAGCGGATCAGGGAAATTTGGATAGTACACGGTGCAGACAATAGTGGGCAGGCCGCATGCCAGCATAGCGCTGAGTGTGGCCTGGTATTCTTCTTCAAACCGCTGGGCAATTGCCGCCATGCGCTGAAGCACATCGGCAACAGATTGAGCCGGTTCGGAAACAAAGCCACTCTGGAGCAAGGCGTTGTTTCCGCCCGCGCTCAGAACCAGGTGCGTGGCGTCAGCAGGCAGGCGGGCGATCTGCTCAGGTACATCGCTGGTGAGGCTGCCGTCAACCGCAAGCAGCGTCACCTGCCAGTCGGCAGGCACCCTGGCACGGAGATGAGCAATCACTGCTGGGCCGCCAGCAGTGTAGGAGCCATTATCAAGGATTGAGTCGCCCAATAATACGAGATGCCTCATAATGCATTCCATGATGTCCATGGTAGAGACACCCGGCGGGGCGTTTCTACCATGCATTTCATTGCAATTGGCATTGTTTTTTCATCGGGGGCGAGTCACAGACCACGCCCCTACAGCACTGCGGTCATGTTCTTGGCTTGAGCGCACACACGGTTCGCCCTACAAACTCCGTGTTCGGCGTTTAATACTCCGGCTCCACCCACTGCTTGCTGCCCGCCGAGCGTTCCACTGCGTCTAACACCGCCTGGCAGCGCACGCCGTCCTCAAAGGTCGGCGCGGGCGAGGTGCCTGCGGCAATGCCGTTGAGCAGGTCGAAGACGCCGTGGGTAAAGGTGTGTTCCCAGCCGATGATATGGCCTGCGGGCCACCAGGCACTGATGTACTGATGCGAACCATCGGTAGCGAGCACATTGCGGAAACCCCGCACATCCGGTGCGTCTGAGTCGAGATAGACGTTCAGCTCATTCATGCGCTCCAGGTTGAAGACGATGCTGCCCTTGCTGCCGTTAATCTCAAACGAGTTGTAGTTGGCCCGCCCTTTGGCAAAGCGGGTGACTTCAAAGCTGCCAACTGCACCGTTGGCAAAGCGGGCCAGAAACATGGCCGCGTCGTCCACCGTCACTTCGCCCATCTGCGTGCTGCCCGCTGCGCCCAGCCCGCCGGTGGTGCCCGCCAGCAGGGGCCGCTGTTTAATGAAGGTTTCGGTGAGTCCAGAAACACTGCTGATCTCGCCCAGCAGCATGCGAGCCAGGTCTACAATGTGGGCGCCCAGGTCGCCCAGCGTGCCGGAGCCAGCCTGATCTTTCTGGAGCCGCCAGACCAGCGGGAAGTTGGGATCCATAATCCAGTCTTGCAGGTAGACCGCCCGCCAGTGGTAGACCTGGCCAATGCGCCCGTCATCAATCAGCCGTTTGGCCAGTTGCACCGCTGGCACTCGTCGGTAGTTGAAGTTGACCATACCGACCACGCCCGCTTCCTGCACCGCTGCATGCATGGCTTTGGCTTCAGCCAGGGTATTGGCCAGCGGTTTTTCACAAAAGACATGTTTGCCGTGCTGGGCGGCGGCAATGGCAATGGCCGCATGCGAGTCGCCGGGCGTGGAAACATCCACCAGGCCAATGTCAGGTCGCGTCACGACATCGCGCCAGTCGGTAGCAGTTTCCTGCCAGCCAAACTGGGCTGCTGCCGCCTGCACGGCTGCCTGGTCGCGCCCGCAGAGCACCTGCATCACCGGGTGGAGCGCCACATCGGGGAAAAAGTGGGCCACCTGGCGGAAGGCATTGGAATGGGCTTTACCCATAAATTTGTAGCCCATCAGCGCTACGTTGATCGAGTCATTCATGCTATCCTCCTGCATGTGCTGTGCAACACTGCACACCTCTTGCACAGTGCTTTCATCAGATTCTCATCATCCTGGCTTGCTTTTCACAAGGGCATTCGGTATACTTAAGATCAATATAGTAACACCATTTTAATGGTCACCTCTTTAATTATCCAGCGTGTTGTCATATAGCCCCATTTGGGGCTTCATTCACAGTATTCGCGGGCATTACCGCAGACATGTCCGTCTCTCGCAATCGTCTGGCGGCACAGCTATTGATAGTTCCAACAACATTGTTGCAACCAGGGCGTGGCGGCTCCTGGTTTGACAGACTCTTCTTCTGGTTACCTGCACGTTAGTTTTGAGGTGATGACGATGGAAAATCAGCGCGAATCGCAGCCTCCGATGCCACCCATGCCACCACAGCAGCCCGGCGCCTACCCACCGCCGCCCTATGGTCAGCCCCAGGTTCCGCCCACGTACCCGCCGCCCTATCCACCCGCTTACGCTGCTCCGCCCATGTATGCCGCACCTGCACCTGCTCCACAACGCAACGTGTTCAGCCGTGTGGTGCGCTTGTTGATGAAGCGTGTGATGTATGCTAGTAGCGCAGTGGGTAATTTCCTCAAGCCGCGCTGGCTGAGCGCACTCGTTATCACCATGCTGTTGGGGGTGGTTGCGGTGCAGACATTTCTGCTGGTCTTGCCAGCCATCTCTTCTGTTTTCACCAATCAACCCTCCGACAATCGCACGACTTTTATCGCACCGCCCCAATCGGTGCTGACTTATATCGAAGCCCAGCGTAATTTTGATGTGAACAAGATGTGGGAAGCCTACAGCGGGCGGGCACAGGCGGCTCTGTTGGATAATGGCAACACCAAAGAAGCCTTGAAGGCCCGGCTCGACCAGTTTAAGAGCAATGGGATTAAGTTCCAGCGTGAGCAGTTTATTGGCGCCAAGGAACTTAGTAACGGGCAGCGCATGTTCTTCTATGCCGTTGAAGTCCAGGTGCCTGGCTCTGGCGGTTTACAAACTATTCCGACCATCTTCCTTGTTGACGATACGGGTCAACTCGTCAATGTAGATCCGAACCTGGCAGCAAATCAGTAGCTACATTTGCTGGAGACAACAATACTAGTCTGGAGCATGTGTTATGGCAATTGAGCCTTATCGCCCACAACAGGGCCGCTACAATGATGAACTTGATCGCGAACTTGACGGCAAGATTGACAAGATGTTCAACCGCTGGCCCTGGAAGATGAAACGCATCATCTGGCGAGTTCTTCTGGTAGGCTTCCTTGTCTGGTTAGCTTGGAACGTTATTCCAGGTGCAATCGAAACTGTTCAAGCATCTGGGTTAGGCCCAATCATTCTGGAAGTACTGAGAATTGTGGCCTTTCTCTTTTTCTTCATCGGCTTTCAGTTCTTCCTCATGTACTTCTTCATGGCTCGCACCCGCATCTACTGGGTGTTGCCTGGCGAAACCGGTGTGAGCTTTGCCGACTATCGGGGCAACCCGGAGGTGCTGGAAGCGGCTCGCCGTATTGTGACGCTGCTGAAGGGTGCTAAAGAGTTTAAGACCATGGGTGGCGAAGTGACTCGTGGTGTGCTGCTGGTTGGCCCGCCCGGAACGGGCAAGAGCTATCTGGCCCAGGCGGTTTCCACCGAGGCTGGTGTACCTTTCGGCTACCTCAGCGCCCCTTCACTCACGTCAGCCTGGATGGGTATGGGCAACATCAAGGTGATGAACCTGTACCGCAAGGCCCGCAAGCTGGCGCGTGAGTATGGCGCATGTATTCTCTTCATTGACGAAATTGATGCCGTCGGTATGGCTCGTAGTGCCAACCTGGCTGGTCAAAGTGCAATGACCATGGATGGTCAAGATAACTCTGGCAAATCACCCAGTACAATTGGTGGTATGGGCATGGGTATGGGCATGGGTGCTGGCAGCGGTATTCTGAACGAACTGCTGCTGCAGATGGATCCGCC
>JALONX010000645.1 GCA_025454695.1 Chloroflexaceae bacterium | reverse complement strand
TAATCAAACGCAGACATGCAGCGACAACAGCCTACAACCCTGTCACGGGCCAGGTCGGCCAACTGCAAACTCCGAACTGCCAACTGCTGTTAATCGCGAGCGACGCCAGCGTTGTCCTGAATGAACTTGATGATGTCGTGAGTCGAGGCACCGGGGCCAAACACGGCGGAGATGCCATGGTCGCCCTTTAGCGTCTCGGCGTCTTCGTCGGAGATGATGCCGCCTGCTACCACCAGCACATCGTCCATGCCCTGCTCACGCAGCAAATGCATAATCTTCGGGAGCAGCGTCATGTGGGCACCGGAAAGAATGGACAGCCCGATCACGTCCACGTCTTCCTGCAAGGCCGCTTCCACAATCATCGTTGGTGTCTGTTGCAGGCCGGTGTAGATGACCTCCATACCAGCGTCGCGGAGCGCCCGTGCNGGTCGTGCCCATCCAGGCCCGGTTTGGCAACCAGCACCCGTATCTTTCGCTCCATGCGGCCTCCTGCGTTACATGTTGGTGACAAAATGACGAGATGACAAAAGTACGTACTACGGCGTGGGTACTACGTACATAGTTGTCTTTACAACTGCGAACTGCAAACTGCTCACTGATTCTGATTATAGCATAGCCTTTACCCGCCCACAGCGCAGGAATGTGCTCGCTTTAGCGAAGGTTTTTTAACCGACACTTTACAAAGGCTTACCCTTGACGGAGCGCGTATAATAGCCTTAGAAGCGACATGGTGCGCGGAGAAGTGTAAAGACTTTTCCGTACATTTGTTCGCAACTTGCATCCTTTCCGTATCTAGAAGAAAATTCTATGCTGCGCCTCCGCCATGTCCTGGCGCTGTGCTTCGCCGCGCTGCTCACGCTGGTGCTTGCCACTGCGTCCACCGTTTCCCGTGCCGCCGTGCCGCCCGTTGCCGATTTCGTGCCGCCCCTTTCGCCTGCCCAGGCCGAGAGCCTGGTGGCCGAGGCCCAGGCGGCGCAGCGCCAGGTGTTGCTGCCGGTGCGCCAGCAGCAGGCGGTTGACCCCGGCATGCTGCCGTTTGCACCAACATTCTATTTCCCCCAAACGGGCCACCACCTCAGCAATCGCAGCGGTTTTTTGAACTTCTGGCGGGCCAATGGCCAGGTGTTGCTGTTTGGTTATCCCATTACCGAGGAGTTTGTGGAGCGCGGGCGGATTGTGCAGTACTTTGAGCGGGCCCGTTTTGAGTTTCACCCGGGCGGGGCGGGGCAGCCTGCGGGCGTGCGCCTGGGGCTGCTGGGGCGGGAACTGACGGAGGGGCGCAGTGATGAGTCCTTTGCCAGCCTCAGCGCAGAGCAGGCCGTCGGGCAGTTCTTCCCGGAAACGGGCCAGGCCCTGAGCGGCGAGTTTTTGCGCTTCTGGGAGCGGCGGGGCGGTCTAGAAGCTTTTGGTTTCCCCATCAGCCAGGAACTGGACGAGGAAGGGCGCACGGTGCAGTATTTCGAGCGGGCTCGCTTTGTCTACAATCCGGACGACATGCCCGCCTTCTACCGCAGCATGGAGCAGGCCAACGGTATTCCCCTCTACGCGCTCTATGAGGTGCAACTGAGCGATATCGGGCGGCAGGTGGCGGCGCTGCGCGGCATAGACACGTCACCTGTGCCCGCCATCACCGGCGCGGTAGACTGGTCGCCCGCCCGCTGGAAGCGCCACATTGAGGTTGACCTGACTGCCCAGTGGCTTACGGCCTACGAAGGCGATCTGCCGGTTTACCGTGCGCCGGTGGCAACGGGCCGCGACGGCTTTAACACGCCGGTGGGCAATTACGCCATCTACCAGAAATACCAGATGCAGACGATGACCGGCTCGATGGGCGGCGAAACCTGGAATGTGCCCAACGTTCCCTGGGTAATGTATGTCGTTGGTGGCGTGGCCATTCACGGCACCTACTGGCACAACAACTTCGGTACTGGCATTCGCATGTCTCACGGCTGCATCAACGTTGGCATGGACGATGCCCGCTGGCTCTGGGAATGGGCCGACATCGGCACCACGGTGACGGTGCGGCAGTAGGGGCGGTTCTCAGACCCGCCCGTACAGGCAGGTAGCGGTATTTACGTAGAATTCAGAAAAACGTGGCCAAGCTGTCACCCTGAGCGAAGCGAAGGGTCTTTGCGTGATGACGCCCAAGATTCTTCGCTTCGCTCAGAATGACATAATCACAATCAAGCCAGATTTGACTCTACTGGCAGGTGCGCGTTGACGTAATTTGCGGATTGTCAACAACTGTTACCTCAACGTAATGCATCACCCCGCCGCCCCCGCCGGGCGGCGTTCGTTCTGGCGGCCCCAGCGGCCATTGCCCTCCGCCACTGGCACCACTTCCACCTCGTAAATCTGCCGTATTTCATCAACCCCACCAAGCAGGGTTATTTCAAGCTGATAGCGCCCGGCGCGGGGCGGTGTGAGTCGCAGCCGGTCAATTTCTTTCGTTTCGCAATCGGCAGGTAGACTCACGTCGTGTTGCACCTCGGCCATAGTGTTGCCCTCCGGGTCGCTGAGCCGGGCGGTGAGGTGCAGGTTGTTTGCCGGACGCTGGGCGTCGTTCACCATGTACAGCGGCAGACTCACTGGCTCGCCCACCTGGTAGGTGCGTGGCTCGTAGAGTGTGAAGGCATACTGGGGGCTGAAGCCCACCCGCATGGCGTAGTAGGAGCGTTTCGGCACTCGCCAGTAGTCCACCACGCTCCAGAGAATGGCCGGAAAGGGATCGAGAAACAGAAAGGGCACAATCCCGCCGGTGGGCCGATATTTGTGGTAGCGCAGTCGGTCAATGTAGTAACGATTGATGTAAATCTGGTAATCCTGGGTCATCTCAATCAGGTCAGCCAGGCTGGTAGCTTCCTGCCAGGGGAACCAGTTGCTCATAATCTCGGCCTGGAAGCCGTGACGGCTGGCCAGGTGCGCCACGTCGAGCGTGCGCACGTCAGCGTCCATAAACTTGAGGCTCGACTCAAGGTTGGGGAAGCTCTGGCTGCCGAACTCGGTGACGAAGCTCAGGTTGGGCGTGAACCGCTGCCGCATGATTTCGGCTTCCCGCAGCGTGCCATAGGTTTTATACCAGCCAAAGTAGGCGTGGGCGTCGGTGCCGTTCCAGCGGGGCGGTTTGCGGAATTCGCCCGACGAGCGCACCACTGGGCGGCGCGGGTCTTCCCGTTCCACCAGCCGTTTGAGTTGACTGTCCATAATGTCGCGGTTCCAGCTGTAGCCAAGCACGCTGTTGTAGGTGCGCAACCGCGTGAGCAGGGTTTCGTCGCTGGTGTCGGCCACAAAAAAGGCCTCGTTGTGCATGCACCAGATGGCTACGCTGGGGTGATTGTAGAGCAGGTGTACCATGGCGCGGGCCTGCCGCAGGGCCTCCGGCAGCACAGTGGGGCGGTAGAGCCATTGCAACGGAAAATCTTGCCAGAGCAGGATGCCCGTTTTGTCGGCAGCTTCGTACAAAGCCGGGTGATCCACATGGGCGTGGACTCGCAGCAAATTCATGTGGCACTCCCGCACCAGCCGCAAATCCTGGGCCACCCGTTCTGGTGTCATCGTCGCAATCCGCATGTCGCCCGGCGGATAATTGTTGCCCTTGATCAGAAAGCGCGTGCCGTTGAGGTGGGGAATCCAGTTGCGTAGCTCAAAGCTGCGGATGCCAAAAGCGGTGGCGTGCTGGTCGCTGCATTGGCCGCCGTGCCACACCTCCAGGGTAATGGTGTAGAGGTTGGGGTCGCCCAGGTCGTGCGTCCACCAGAGTCGCGGTTCGCGCACCTTGAGCAGCCCGTGAAGGGTGTGCTGGCCCGCCCGCAGTGTGCGCTGCTGCTCCACAATCTGGCTAGAACCGCTGAAGTTGCGGGGGGCAATCGTCCAGCGCAGCGTCACCGGGCCAGCCTGGGCCGCGTCGAGATCGAGGGCGTAGTGGAGTTGGGCCACCTGGCTAGAAAAGGTCTCGGTGTGGTAGCGGGCGGCGTGCAGCCGCACCGGGCCGCTGCCATGGATTTCAACTGGCAGCCAGAGGCCGCCCGGGTTGGTTGCAGGGTCAATACAGTCCCAGTGCGAAAAGACGCCAGTGATCATGCGCTTGCCGAACTTGTCGTGTTCGTCGGGGCAGTCCACCTCAATCAGCAGCGTGTTCTCCGCCGCTAGCAGGTTGGTGATTTCGCGTTCGTAGGGAATGAAATAGCCCTCGTGCCGCCCCAGGTCAACCCCATTCATGTAGGGTTGCGACCAGTAGAACGCGCCGTTGATTTTGAGCCAGTAGCGCTGGCTAGCCCCAGGCATGTCGCTCGGCTCGCATAGCTCGGCCCGCCCAAAGCGGCAGCGGTAGACCACTTTCCCGGCATGGTGTTCCAGCGCTGGATGTTGCTGCCAGTGGGAAGGCACCTCAATCGGCAGCCAGCCCGCCTCGTCGCGGGGGTAGATGCCATGGTGAAACGACTTAAGCGGGCGAATGTGCCAGTTGTTGGAGAGTGTAAGCAGGTGCATTGGAATTTACGAGTGACCGGAGACCGCAGACCGGAGACCGGGGCCAGGCAGTAGGAAGAGTTACGAGTTACGAGTTACGAGTTACGAGTTACAAGTTACGAGTTACGAGTTACGAGTTACGAGTTACGAGTTACGAGTTACGAGTTACGAGTTATCAGCT
>JALONX010000644.1 GCA_025454695.1 Chloroflexaceae bacterium | reverse complement strand
AGCCTGCGGTTGCCCGTGCTCGATGCGCCTGTAGCCCAGGCCCAGGCGGCCACGGCCAAAGTGCGCGTTATTCACTCCTCGTTTGATGCGCCTGCGGTGGATGTGCAGGTGAATGGTGCAACGGTGTTGACCAACGTAGCCTACCGAGCGGTGAGCAACTACCTGGATGTGCCCGCCGGAAACACGGCGATCAGGGTGCTGGCCACCGGTACCAGCAATGCCGTAGTGGACAAGGTTATCCCCCTACGGGCGGGGGTAGGCTACACCCTGGTGGCCAGCGGCCCCGCTGGCGAACTGGCTTTTCGGGCCTTTGAGGATGACCTGACTGCTCCGGCAGATGGCCAGGCCAAAGTGCGCTTCTACCGCATGTCGGAAGTGATGGCAACGGTGGACTACATCTTCCGCCCGGCCAGCGGTGCCGACATCGTGGTACCCACCACCTACGCCAAGACTGCGGGTATCTATTCCGAAGTTCCGGCAGGCCGCTACGAGTTTATCGTCTACGCGGCGGGCACGCGGGATAACCCGGTGATTACGCTACCGCTGGATTTGCAGGCGGGCACGATTAACTCGGTGGTGGCCACGGGCAACCCGCCCGACCCGGCACTGCAACTGGAATTGGTGACGACCCAGCCCGCCAGCCCGACCCGCAGCACTGGCCCGGCGCGGCTGCGGGCCATCCACTCCTCGTTTGATGCGCCCGCGGTGGATGTGGCCGTAAACGGCAACACCGTGCTGCGCAACGT
The DNA here is from genome assembly GCA_025454695.1 of Chloroflexaceae bacterium. GTDB lineage: Bacteria > Chloroflexota > Chloroflexia > Chloroflexales > Chloroflexaceae > JALONX01. The sequence continues at coordinate 3,485 of JALONX010000644.1, read as the reverse complement.
GGCCTACCGGGCGGTGAGCGACTATCTGGATGTGCCTGCTGGCCCCGCCCGCATTCAGGTCTTTCCCACCGGCACCACCAACGCCGTGGTTGACCTGACCGTACCGCTCCGAGCGGGTGCGGCCTACACCCTGGCCGCCACCAACACCGTGGCCGAGCTGGCCCCGCGCCTGTTTGAAGATGTGCTGACGCCGCCAGCGGGCAGTAACGCCGCCGTGCGCTTCTACCGCATGTCGGAAGTGATGGCGACGGTGGACTACATCTTCCGCCCCACGGGTGGCGGTGCCGACATTGTGGTGCCCAGCACCTTTGCCAAAACGGCGGGCCTCTACACCGAAGTTCCGGCGGGCGCGTATGACTTCATCGTCTACGCGGCGGGCACCCGTGAGAACCCGGTGATCAACCTCAACCTGAACCTAGCCCCCGGTTCGGTGAACAGCATCGTGGCCACGGGCAACCCGCCTAACCCACCGTTGCAGTTGCAGCAGGTCTCGCCTGCGGCGGCGACCCCACCTCCGGCTGCGGCACCAGCCCCTGCGCCCGCACCCAATCCGGCGACGCTGCCCCAAACCGCCGGGGGACGCATGCCGGTCACCTCGGACGGCGAGGCTCTACCGGTGCGGCCCGTTGCCATTGGTGCGCTGTTGCTGGTGGTCGCCGGTTCGCTGACGCTGATAGTGATGCAGCTTGGCGGCTACAAGGCCACACTGGCCTACGTCAACCGGCGCATGCGCAAACGGTAAAACACCGCGCCCCGCATGGAACAAGCGCCGAGGGCATACAACCCTCGGCGCTTGCTGTTTCTCAGCGCTGAAACACGCGACCGCTACCAGCGCGGGAATGGGAAGCGGGGGGCCTGGCAGCTGGTTGAAACCGAAGAACTACTGGCCACGGTGCGCCCGTCAATCTTGACCCATGCCTGGCCGGAGCAGCCCGAGCTACCCGCCTTCACCACTTCCGCCCGCTGGGTGCCGGTGCCGCTGAACTGCTGGGTCTGGGTGGTGCCGTCCGAGGTGGCCGAGGTGAAGACTTCAATCACGCCGCTACAGTTCTCGGCGCTGGCCCGCGACACCACCTGGCCATCACTGATGGTGACACGGGCCGAGGTGACGCAGGCCGCCGTGCTGTTTGCTGTTGCGGGCGGTGCCGCCGGTGTGGCCGCCTGCACCGGGCCGAGGGTCGCAATCGTCAGGGCGAGCGTGGCAACAAACCCCAGGAAACCTTTTTTCATCACATTCCTCCTTTTGTTATCGCTACCGCAGTTCGGTTGACGCTATGGTAGCGGAGCAAGCCCCGCGCTGCATCGTTCATCTTCACGATTTTTGCTCAACCACATGAAGTCACAGAGACATCGTTCAGATGAACCATGCTCGCTGTTTCACAACGGTACAAGACGTACACGATCGCTGGCCCAGCGGGAGGTATGGAAACCGCAGCCCTCCCACACCCGCACCGTGCGAAATCCAACGGTCTTTCACGTTGCTCGCGTTTTTTTCATGCGTTTCGTGTTCCAACGTCTGCTCACTGCGTCGCTCCTGTAAGGTTACAATCCGTGCAGTATTATTACTTGACAAAATCAATTATTTGTTTGATAATGACACGCAGCTGCCCCACATATTCGCCCCACCCATTATGGAACGTGAGGTTTCCCGTGACAATGAACGCTCGACATGCAGCGGCTGTTCGCCGTTTCAACCGCTTCTACACCAAACAGATCGGTGTGCTGGCAGAGGGCTACCTGGACAGTTCCTTTTCGCTCACCGAGGCGCGGGTGATCTATGAACTGGCCCAGCACAACACCACTACGGCGACGGCTCTAGGTGACGAATTGGGCATTGATGCGGGCTATCTCAGCCGTATCATGCGCACCTTCAAAAAGCAGGGTCTGGTTGATGCACAACCATCACCAACGGATGGGCGGCAAACACTCTTACGCTTAACGGCGCAAGGACAGGCGGCTTTTGCGGCGCTCAACGCCCGTTCGCAACGCGATTTCGAGCAGCTGCTGGAGCGCTTATCGCTGCATGATCAACGGCGCGTCGTTGAAGCGATGGAAACGATAGAGCAGCTGCTGAGCAATCAACCAGCCTCGCACGCGCCCTACATGCTGCGCCCCCACCAGCCCGGCGATATGGGCTGGATTGTCCATCGCCATGCTGTGCTGTACAATCAGGAATATGGCTGGGACGAACAGTTCGAGGGTCTTGTTGCCGGTGTGGTCGCTGCATTTGTTCAGAACTACGACCCCAAACGGGAGCGCTGCTGGCTGGCGGAGGTAAACGGCAGCATTGTTGGCTCGGTATTTCTGGTGAAAAAGTCTGACACGGTTGCCAAGCTGCGCCTGCTGCTGGTTGAACCACAGGCCCGTGGGCTTGGCATTGGCAAGCGCCTGGTGCATGAATGTGTGCGTTTTGCCCGTCAGACCGGCTACACCAGCATCACGCTCTGGACAAATAGTAATTTAACGGCGGCCAGAACCATATATGAAGCGGCTGGTTTTCAGCTCGTGCAGAGCGAGCCACACTACAGTTTCGGCCACGATCTGGTTGGGGAAACGTGGGAACTAGCGTTGTAGCCCACCATGCAAACACGGCGCAGACTCGCGTGAGTCTGCGCCGTGGTGACGAAACGAAGGCTCTGTGTTACTCGAAGGTGATGGCCTCAGCTTCCGTGCCGGGGGCTTTGTTGCGGTAGAGCACCAGCAAGCCCTGCTGCGATGGTGACGCTTCCGCCCCGCCAGAAACATCTTCGACCACAATGGTGGTGCTGCTGCCCGCAGGCACAACGCCCGAAAAACTACTCAGTGCAAAGCGGGGCGTGTTGGGGGTGAAGGTCATCGGGCCGATGGCGCTTTTCACGCTGTTGGTAAAGGAAATATCTTCCGCCTGTACCGTGAAATTGAAGGTGCTGCCGGGGGTGAGACCCAGCTGGGCTAGCGGCACCGTCAGAATGGCATTGCCCGAGTTAAGATCGGCATCGGTGAAGAAGTTGCCGCTGCCCTGGCTGCTGTTGGCAGGCCGCACAAAGGTGAAGTTCTGGCCGGTCTGCGCTACACCACCCAGTTCCTGGGTGAAGACCACAAAGTCTGGTGTGCCATCCCGATTGTTGTCCACAATCACATTGAAGCGGGCGGGCGCATTGGGATGGGCACGGGTTTGCCATGTGTTGATGGCAAACTGCAGCGCTGGCACCGTGGTTCCGTCCACCGTCACATTCGCCAGGCGCACCCCCACCGCTTTCAGGTTGATGTCCGGGTTCTGTTCACCAGGCTGGCCGATCTGGTCGGGGGTGGGGGCTGGGCCAGTGCCGGTGAGGGCGAACACGTTGTAGCCACCTGGCGTTGGCGCACTGTTCGTCAGCGCGAAGCCCCCATCAGCTGGGCTGGCGGCAGTGGTGGCAGCCCGGCGCGGCAGCACATGCCACGGCACGCTGATGGTGTCATCACTGCCGCTGCTGATGGTCAGGTAACCGTCGGTTTCTAGCCCT
>JALONX010000643.1 GCA_025454695.1 Chloroflexaceae bacterium | reverse complement strand
GGGCCATGGCGGCGCAGTTGCCCTTTCACGACGAAGCGATTAGCCAGATGCAACGCATGGCCAGGGGCTATATGGCCCAGTTGGTGCAGCAGGGCATCGCACGGGGCGACCTCGCCGCCGACCTTGATGTTGATGTGGCGACGGCGGTGGTGAGCGGCGTGCTTCGGGAAGTGGGCAGTCTAGTGCTGGCCCGCCTCCAGATCAATCAAGAAGAGTTGCCTGCTGTGGCCCTGAGTCGTTTCGACTCGCCGGAGGTGGAACGGCTGTTTGACGACCTCATTCGGGTGCTGGAACATGGCCTGGGGCGGAAGGATATGTAACACGTACAACGTACAACGTGATGCGTACAACGTAAAGCGTGATGCGTACAACGTACTGCTGCATCAGATTCGCAAACTGGTGTATGGAATCCGGTAGCCTTGCTGCCAGGTGGGAGCGCGGCTCTCGCAATTCACGCTGGTACGAACCTGGCCCAGCCATTGCGCCTCTGCGCTTCTGCATTCCTGTCCGGCTAATCTGCAATCTGCACAAGGAGCATACAATGCATACGGTCATTCTTACCATCGGCTCGCGGGGCGATGTGCAGCCCTACATGGCGCTAGGGCGGGCGCTGCTGGCGGCGGGCCACCGTGTGACGCTAGCAACCAACACCAACTTCGCTGCTGCTGTGGCCGAACAGGGCCTGAACTACGCCCCGCTTCAGGCCGATTTTCTCGAAATGATTCAGAGCGAGGCCGGGCGCAAGGCCCTGGCAGGCAAAGGCCGCTTGAAGCTGATGCGCCAGGTAATGCCGACACTGCGCCAGATTCTGGAGGATTGCTGGGCGGCAGCCCACACTGCCGATCTGCTGATCTCCCATCCCAAGGCGATGGGCGGCTATCACATTGCCGAAAAGCTAGGCGTGCCCGGCTTTATGAGCTTGCTGACGCCACTGCTAACGCCAACGGCAGCCTTTGCCAACCCGCTGCTGCCGCGTGAACAGCTTGGCCCGCGCCTCAACCGGTTGAGTTACACGCTGTTCAACCGCCTTTCCCTGCTGCCCTACCACGGCCTGCTAAACCGCTGGCGGCGGGAAACGCTGGGCCTGCCGCCCCGGCCCCGCTTCAGCGACGAGTCGCTGCGGGAGGGCCGCCCGGTGCCGGTGTTGTACGGCTATAGTGAGCATGTGGTGCCCCGCCCCACCGACTGGGGCGAACATATTCACGTCACCGGCTACTGGTTTTTGGATGAACCGAACGACTGGCAGCCCCCGGCAGCCCTGCGGGCGTTTTTGCAGGCCGGGCCACCACCGGTCTATGTGGGCTTCGGCAGCATGGTAGGCCGCGACCCGCAGGCTCTCACCGACATGGTGGTAGCAGCCGTGCAACGGGCCTGGCAGCGGGCGATTCTGGCCAGTGGCTGGGGCGGACTCAACCCGGCCCAACTGCCAGACAGCATCTTCGCCGTGGATGCGGTGCCGCATAGCTGGCTCTTTCCCCAGGTAGCGGCGGTGGTGCATCACGGTGGGGCGGGCACCACGGCGGCAGGCTTGCGGGCCGGGAAGCCTACCGTAATCTGTCCCTTTTTTGGCGACCAGCCCTTCTGGGGGCGGCGGGTGGCCGCGCTGGGTGTTGGCCCGCAGCCGCTGACCCAGAAGCGACTCACGGTGGATGGACTGAGTGCCGCCATCCACAGCGCCGCTACGGATGGAACCATGGCCGGGCGAGCAGCTGAGCTTGGGATGTGCATTCGCAACGAGCGCAGCATTGAGCATGCCGTTGCAGCGGTGAACAAGCAATTCGCCCTGGCGTAAGTGCCGTGAGCTGCGCGTAGCACCAGTTTACGGGCTATGCACCATGGAATACAAGTTGCTCGAAAGCCTGGCAGGAGACGGGTATGGTACACTACCAGGCATGACAAAACAGCCCATCTTCACCATCACCGCCCGTGACCCACAGAGCCGCGCCCGGGCTGGTACCATTCGCACTGCCCATGGCACGGTGCAGACACCAGTGTTTATGCCAGTTGGCACCAAAGCCACGGTCAAATCACTGACGCCGCAGGAGGTGCGCGAGGCCGGGGCCGAGATTATTCTGGGCAACACCTACCACCTCTACCTGCAACCCGGCCACGAACTGATTGCCCGCCACGGCGGTTTGCAGCGCTTCACGGGCTGGCACGGCCCCATGCTCACCGACAGCGGCGGCTTCCAGGTCTTCTCGCTGGTCTACGGTGGCATCGCCGACGAGATCAAGGGCCGCCGCCCGGCCCTGCCCTCGACCCACAAGGACATGGTGAAGGTGACGGAGGAGGCGGTGATCTTCCGCTCCTACCTCGACGGTTCGCGCCACGTCTTCACGCCAGAACGGAGCATGGCCATTCAGCATGGCCTGGGGGCCGACATCATCGTCTGCTTCGATGAACTGCCGCCGTTTCGGGCGGGCTACGACTACACCGCCCGCTCTCTTGAACGCACCCACCGCTGGGCCACCCGTTGCCTCAGCGCCCACCAGGAACGTAACCCGGAGCAGTTGCCTACGTCCCAGCAGTATCTGTTTGGGATTGTGCATGGCGGCGTCTTTCCCGAACTGCGGCAGGCCAGCGCCGAGTTTATTAGCGCGATGGATTTTGATGGCCTGTGCATCGGCGGCTCGCTGGGGGGCAACAAAGAGCAGATGTATGAGGTGGTGGACATGACCGTGCCCCACCTGCCGGAGGGTTTGGCCCGCCACTTGCTGGGCGTGGGTGATGTAGACGACCTGCTGGAAGGCGTGGCCCGTGGCATTGATATGTTTGACTGCGTAAGCCCGACGCGGCTGGGCCGCCACGGCACGGCCCTGGTGCGCAACCCCGCCCGCCGCTGGAAGCTTAACGTGACCGGGGCGACGCTGCGGGACGACGACGGCCCGCTGGATGCGAGCTGCCAATGTGCCACATGCCGCCAGTTCTCACGGGCCTACATTCACCACCTGTTTCGCGCCAAGGAGATTCTGGGCATCAGGCTGGTGAGCCTGCACAACGTGGCCTTTCTGCTCAGCCTGATGGCCGAGGTGCGGGCCAGCCTGGCCGAAGGGCGCTTTGGCGAACTCTACGCAGCCTGGCTGGGCAAGCCCATGGCGGTTGCAGTGTGATGGGTTTTGCCACCGAGGCACAGAGGGCACGGAGTTTTTCTGATCCACAGATGACGCAGATGACGCAGATTGCAGAAGTGATGAGGTGGATATGTGAAAGAGGCGAACGATTGGCAAGGAGACGACTCAATCAGGCTCCGCGAAGCGATTCAAATTGGCTTAGATCAACTGGCAGCAGGTGCGGGCCTCCGCTACACGCCGGAACTGCTTCAAGCACTCAAACTTCAGGCCAGCCATCGGGTGCAGCAGGGTCAACAACCACGTCCAGAAGTGGTACCATAATGAAGGACTTGCCAGAAGCGGTTGTCGCTACCGGGAGGTGGTTATGGCAGTAGACACGCGCACGTTCGAACTGAAGCTGATTCGGCGCATTGATGGCGTTGAACTCGACCTGTTCCCGCTGCAAGGGCTGTGGACTGAGGAGCAGTACCTCAGGCTGACTGACCAGACCAACCATCTGATTGAGTTTACCGATGGTGAAATTGAGGTGTTACCTATGCCGACAAGCCGCCATCAGGTTATCCTCTTGTTGCTTTATGAACTGTTCAAAGCGGTGATACAGCAGGCGGGTGGGAAGGTTCTGGTCGCGCCGTTGCGGCTTCAGGTGCGCCCTGGCAAGTTTCGTGAACCCGATCTGCTGATGCTGCTCAACGCCGCAGACCCGCGCTATCAGGATGCTTTCTGGCTTGGAGCTGACATAGTTGTGGAGATTGTGAGTCCGAACCGGCCTGAGCGCGACCTCAAAGAGAAACCACAAGACTATGCCGAGGCCAGTATTCCTGAGTACTGGATCGTTAATCCGCTTGATGAGACGATTACGGTGCTGACGCTTGATGTTGCCGAATACCGCCCGTTTGGTGTCTTCCACCGTGGCGATGAGGCAGGCTCGTCGCTTCTTCCATCGCTGCGTGTAAATGTGAACGATGTGTTTGATGCGAGGTAGGCTTGTGAATTAACCCCTTGATTGTCATACACGCCGTAGTGCCGCCTTCAGGCGGTTGCCCGAAGCCCACCGCCTAAAGAGTTAAGATGAACTGGACACGTGGTGCCGCATCATCCACCGAATGAATTCGGCGTCTGGACAACTAAAACACGCTCATGAGGATTAAAAATTAAATCCGGTAT
>JALONX010000642.1 GCA_025454695.1 Chloroflexaceae bacterium | reverse complement strand
CCAGCAGGGTGCTGTGCCAGCGGTCAAAGGCACTTGGCCTGCCGCCCCGCTGCACATGGCCCAGAATCGTCACGCGGGTGTCTTCGCCCAGTTCCTCTTCCAGCACTTTGCGCACCGTCTCGCCCGTAATCTCGTTGCCGTCGCGGTCACGCGAGCCTTCGGCCACAATCACAATGCTGTCGCGGCGGCCAGCGGCCCGGCCTTCGCGCAGCGCGGCGCACATGCGCTGCTGCCACACCCCGGCCTCCGGCGGATCTTCAGGGATGAACAGCCAGTCGCAGCCGCCCGCCAGTGCCCCCATCACCGCCAGGTAGCCACAGTTGCGGCCCATTACCTCCACCACAAAGGTGCGCTGGTGGCTGGCCGCCGTGCTGCTGATGGCGTCAATCGCCTCCGTGATGCGGTGCAGAGCGGTGTCGGCACCAATGGTCATGTCGGTGCCCACCATGTCGTTGTCAATCGAGCCGACCAGCCCGGCCAGCCCCAGGTGTGGGTGGCGGGCAGCGGCAGCGGACTCAATCGCCCCTTGCTGCACCAGCTCGGCCAGCAGCCCGGCCCACTCCTGCCGAAAAATATCGGCCCCGGTCAGGCTGCCATCGCCACCAATGATCACCAGCCGGTCAATGCCTCGTTCTACCAGATTTTTCGCCGCCTTCAGCCGCCCTTCGCGGGTGCGAAACTCGGCGCTGCGGGCGGTGCCAATCACGGTGCCGCCCTGCTGGAGGATCCCAGCCACATCGTCCCAACCCATCCGTCGTATCTGAGCGCCGCCTTCGACCATGCCCTGGTAGCCTTCATAGATGGCGTAGACCGTTGCACCGTAGCTCAGCGCGGTACGCACCGCCGCCCGCACCGCCGCATTCATGCCCTGCGCATCGCCGCCGCTGGTCAGCACGCCGATGCTAATTGGTTGACCGTCCATCCTCATCACCCCTTTTCGGAAGACAGTTCACCGCGGAGGGCGCGGAGAACACGGAGGTAAATCTGACAAGATCTTCAATACGCCTCTGCGTCCTCGGCGTCTCTGCGGTGAAATAGATTGTTCTGGCGTGTTGTTAGTATAACGCACCGGCAGCGTTTATGGTGTGGAAGTGGATATCTACCGTGTCCTCGATCTTGCGGGCGTAGCCGCCTGCCATCGTCACAGCAAGGGGCAAACCAGCGCTGCGGCAGTAGTGGAAGATGAGTCGATCCCGTTCGGCCAGCCCGGCCTTGCTCAAGGCCAGCCGCCCCAGCCGGTCATCGTAGTAGGGGTCGGCCCCCGCCAGGTAGATCGCCAGATCGGCCTGTGCAGCGGCCAGCACCCGTGGCACATGCTGCTCCAGCGCATCGAGATAAGCCAGGTCTTCGGTGCCGTCGTCCAGTTCCACGTCCAGGTCGCTGCGCTGTTTGCGAAAAGGGAAGTTTTTGGCTCCGTGGATGGAGAAGGTGAAGATCGAGTCGTCGTCCGCCAGAATCGCCGCCGTGCCATCGCCCTGATGCACGTCGCAATCGAGGATGACCACCCGCCGCGCCCGGCCCTCGGCCTGCATGGCCCGCGCCGCCACCGCGCTATCGTTAAACACACAGTAGCCCGCGCCACAATCGGCAAAAGCGTGGTGGGTGCCGCCGGCCAGGTTCACCGCCACGCCATCCCGCAGCGCCGCCCGGCAAGCCTCAATCGTCGCGCCGGACGAGCGCCGCGAGCGCTCCACCATCTGGGGCGACCAGGGGAAACCGATGCGCCGAATTTCCTGGGGCGTCAGTTCACCGGCCTGGGCGCGGCGCACGTAGTCGGGCCTGTGGGCACGCTGCAACTCCTCGTCCGTGGCGGCGTGGGGCACCAGCAGCGACGGAGGCGGCACCAGGTTGGCCGCAACCACCCGCTGGCGCAGCATGGCATACTTCTGCATGGGGAAGCGGTGGCCAGGCGGCAGGGGCAAGACAAAGGTGTCGGAGTAGAAGATGTGCATGTGGGTGGCTGAGATTTCTACGCATTTGGCGGTAATGGTACGCACCTGCTACCTATGTTCATCAGCAAAAAAGCGCACAATTGGCCTGCCATTTTTTGCCCGGCCCACTTCGCGAAAGCCAACCTGTATAAAGAGCGCAGGCGATCCCATAAAGCGATAACTCTGGTCTGGCTCCACTGGATAGCCTTCAATGATGGTAGCTCCTTCAGCGATAGCGTAGGTAACCGCTGCCATTAGCAATTTGACCGACAACCCCTGTCGCCGCAAACCAGGTGCTACAAACAGGCATACAACCGACCAGACTGGCAACGCATCAACACGCTGCAATGTAGTCGAACGCTCAAGAAGAGTGTAGGTCTCCCGTGGGGCAATGGAACACCAGCCAACAGGTTGACCATGTCGAAAGGCCAGCACGCCAACCGGAACCCTGGCCTGCACCAGCGCCATAAGTTTCTCTCGTCGAGCCGCTGCATTGCACTGCGTAAACTCTGTACTCTTTAATCGCCAGCGCATACACCAGCAATAGTTGGGGTTGCCGTGCTGGCTAAAAAACGACGAGAGTTCGTCCCAACATTCTATGGATACAGGGCGGAATGTTACGTCATCAATCGGTACAGGCGCGGATGACATACGTCTATCCTTTCTGCTCTACGGATGATGTTCAGAACGCTCGCCCATTGTAAACCATCAGCAGGGCGAATGCCGAGACGACCCAGGGTGATCGGCAAGGCAGTTGTGCCCGTGCTACAATGGAGGCAGCTTCTGAAACACGGAGGAAGACTGATGGCAACCACCTTTCGCAAAACGAGGCCGCGCACCGCGCTGCTCAGCGGCTTCAGCGCCGATGTAACGGCGGTGCTGGATGCGGAGTAGCTAGCGTTGTTCGCCTTCTTCAGGGGGCGGCAGATCGAGAAAGGCCTCCAGGTCGCGGAACAGGCGGCGCACCTCCTCGGGCACAATGGTGTGGCGCACCTCGCGTCCCTCGGGGTGAGTGCGGATGAGTCCGGCCTCACGTAGAATTTTGGCATGCACACTGACGGTGGGGCGGGCAATCTCAAGGTAGTTGGCGATGTCAGTGTTGCTCAGCGACAGCTGGCGAATGAGCCGCAAAATCGCCAGCCGCGTCGGGTCGGCCAGGGCATGGGTGCGGCGGGCAATATCCTCAATATGCTGAAAGAAGCGCTGAAACTCCGCCCCTACTGGCGCAAACGATACTAGCGCCAGGCCCGGCAGCAGCAGCCAGGCATCAAACATGCCTGTAGGCTCAACCCAGAAGCAGACATGCAGTTCCCCTGCCTGCACCGCCCTCGTGGCCTGTTTTGTGTACTGGCGCAGTGGATTTTGTATGGGCAGCCATGCGAGCGGCGGCACCCCGCTGCCCTGCTGGCTGCCCAGGGCCAGCAGCGCCCGCTGCTCTAGCGTTTGCATGCGGCCCGTCTGCTCCTGTCGCCACGGGCGATAGACCTCGTAATAAAAGCGATCCAGCCAGTGCCAGAAGCGCGTGTGCAGGTCGCCCCCTCGTAGCAGCCGCAGCGCCAGTTCAATTTCGCTTTTGCGTTGCCCGGTGATGTCGGGCCGCATGTCGCCGCCAAAGCCCACCTGCGCGTAAAAGGCCAGCAGCAGGCGCAGTTCCAGGTCGGTCAGGCGGGCCGGTAGCACCAGGCTCTCGTTCGGCCTCGTGCCATAGTCGCCCGCTTGCGGCGTCAGTCGGGCCAGCACCTCGGCTGCATCCATGTCGCGCATGGTGAGGGTGGCGCGGGTGTAATCCGCTTCCAGCACTACGCCCGCAATGTGGGCCAGGTAGATAAGTAATCTGGACGAACGATAGACATCCAATTCGACCCACTGGGCTTTCCAGTCGTCAGGCAGGCGCTGCTTCAAATCAGCAACGGCGGGTGAAAACTGGGCCACTGGCATGCCCTGCTTCAGCAGCCAGAGTACCAATTCCAGCTCCGCTACGATGGATGAGCCGACCGTCCAGCCGCCCGCTGGTGTTTCAAGCGGGGTAAATGCAAAATGGCCCGGCTGGGGCGGTGCCAGCGTTGGCGACACCGCTCCCACTCGAGCCGTGGGCTGTTCAGTTGGAAGTTGCTGTTCCGGCTGGTCGTTCACCATGTGAAAACTCATTTACCGCTGAGGGCGCCGAGGTAAATAATGAAGATAACATACTGCCGACAACCACGCTGACAACACGCTTATGAAGATTAAAAATTACATCCGGTATAGCCCGCGTAGGCGGGCTTCGCACATGAGAGCCGCGCCCTTCAGGGCTACGGCATGCGCGTA
>JALONX010000641.1 GCA_025454695.1 Chloroflexaceae bacterium | reverse complement strand
CTTTCTGTTTATAATTAATCTGCAATCTACAATCTGCAATCTGCAATTACGGAGCCTGCCATGCAACCGCTCACCGTAGACACCGCCCGCCTTCAGGCTGAACTCGACCAGCTGGCCACCTATTCCAGCTCGCCAGCACCGGGGGTGACGCGGGTGTTGTGGAGCACGGAGGACATGCAAGCCAGAAATTATGTCAAACAGCTGTGTGGAGAGGCCGGGCTGTCGTTGCGGGAAGATAGCCTGGGCACGCTGTTTGCCCGCTGGGAAGGCAGCGCGCCGGAGCTAGCGGCTGTCGCCAGCGGCTCCCACATTGACGCCATTCCCAACGCCGGGCGCTACGACGGCACGGTGGGTGTGCTTGGCGTGATCGAGGCGATACGGGCGCTGCAACGGGCTGGTGTTCAACCCCGCCGCTCCATTGAGCTGATTATGTTCACCTCGGAGGAGCCGACCCGCTTTGGCCTGGGCTGTCTGGGCAGCCGGGCCATGGCCGGTACCCTCAGCTCAGAGCAGCTGCTGGCATTACGAGATGGTGAGGGCCGTAGCCTGGACGAGGTGCGGGCAGCGGCGGGCTACACCAGCGATCTGGCGCATGTGCGACTGGAAGCGGGCGGCTATAGCGCCTTTGTGGAGCTGCACATCGAACAGGGGCCGCTGTTGGAAGCGGCAGGGATTCCCATCGGCGTGGTGCGGGCGATTGCTGCCCCCGCCAGCCTGCGCCTGACGCTGACGGGCGAGGGTGGCCACGCCGGGGCCGTGCTGATGCCGCAGCGCCGCGATGCCTTGCTAGCCGGGGCCGAGATTGCCCTGGCGGTGGAGCGGGCCGCCCTGGCCACCGGCAGCCCCGACACGGTCGCCACCACCGGCGTTTTTCGGGTGGAACCAGGGGCGATCAACAGCATTCCCAGCCGGGCACTGCTAGAGATTGACGTGCGCGACGTGGCGCTGGAACCGCGCAACCAGGCCCTGGCGGCGATTGAATCGGCCATCAACGCCGTGTGCAAACGGCGTGGCATTGGCTGGGAGCTGACCACGCTCAACGCCGACCCGCCCGCCCCATGTGCATCAGCCCTCGTCGGCACCGTTGAAGCAGTTTGCCAGAAGCTGCAATTACCCTACCAGGTGATGGTGAGCCGGGCTTACCACGACAGCCTGTTTATGGCCCGGCTCTGCCCGGTGACGATGATCTTCATTCCCTGCCGCAACGGTGTGAGCCACCGCCCCGACGAATACGCCGCCCCCGACGATATTGGGCGCGGCGTGGCGGTGCTGGCCCACACGCTGGCAAGATTAAGCACGGGGGAGTAAGAGCGTCAACAGCAACGTGGTATACTGACGACAGCAGTGAAGGGAGGAGCGTTGTGACTACGAGCACCACAGTCTATAACCATATCGTAAGCACGCCAGATGTTTTCGATGGTAAACCACGATTGGCAGGTCGGCGCATCAGCGTGCAGAACATTGCTGTATGGCACGAGCGCATGGGGCTGAGTGTAGATGAGATCGCTACCACTTATGACCTCACCCTGGGCGAAGTGTATGCTGCCCTCGCTTACTATCACGACCATCGTCTGGAAGTAGATGCTACGATACAGGCAGATGCTGACACTGTGGCAGCATTAAAGCAGCGTATAGCCTCACGTTTACCTCAACCACATCGTGTCTGACCCTATCCGTTGGTACACCGATGAACACATTGCCCGTGCCGTGAGCGATGGCCTCCGACGGCGCGGATGTGATGTTGAAACGACGTTCGAAGCCGGACTCGTCGGCGCTTCTGACAGCCAACAACTTGCCCACGCGACGAGCAAGGGCCGTGTTGTTGTTACACAAGATGCTGATTTTCTTCGACTCCACGGTACCGGAATTCCACACACAGGCATCGTTTACGCTCCACAAGGAACAACGATTGGTGATTCGATCCGTGGATTGATGGAAATGTATAGCATACTCGAAGCTTCGGATATGCATAATCACGTTGAATTTCTTTGAATGCGCATGCTTACTGCGTGCAAAAAGCCTTTCCGTCGTGGAAAGGCTTTTTTGTGCCAGACGCGAATTAAGTGCGCCGTCAACGGGCGGCCTCGTAACAGACGCGGCAGCGGGCCTCATACAAATCTAGCCCACCGACGACGATGGTCGGGGCGTTGGCTGGGGCAGCCCTGCCGTCAATCAGGCGCTGCGAGCGGGTGGCATAGGCTCCGCAGCGCACACAAATGGCAAAAAGCTTGTCCACCTGGTCGGCTGCGGCGAGCAGCGCCGCCATCGCTGGAAACGGCTCGGCCCGGTAGTTCTGGTCTAGCCCGGCAACCACAACCCGCAGCCCGTGGTCGGCCATCTGCTGGCAGCCCTCCAAAATCGCCTCTGGTGAGTCTGCCAGGAAGTGCAATTCATCAATCGCCACCACCTGCACATCTTCCACATTGTCAAGAATTTCTGCAATTGACGACACCGGCACCGCTTCAAGTTTACGGCCCGTGTGGCTGGCCACCAGGTTGCTGCCATAGCGGGTATCTAAACGGGGCGTAAAAATGCGGAAGGGCTGGCGGGCGATCTCCACCTGGCGCATGCGGCGGATGAGTTCCTCCGTTTTGCCGCTGTACATGCAGCCACACACCACTTCAATCCGTCCGCTGCTAGGTTGACGAGTCATTCGGGCCTCTCTTCATACTGAGACGAACGTAGGAACCGAGAGTATAGCACAATGACTGAAAATTGAGAATTGAGAGTTGAGCCTTGTGTGAAACATGCTGCGTGCTGTGTGAAACGTACTGCGTAGTTCGAGTAATCGTCAATCGTCAATCGTCAATCCGCCTGCCCTGAGGCCCCCCTGAGCCTGTCGAAGGGCTTGTCGAAGGGTCAATCGCCAATCCCCAATCCCCAATCTCTTCGCGTACTCAGCGCCCTCCGTGGTGAGATGCTGTGCTGGCACTGGCTTTGCTTTATTACCTGGCTAAAGGCCGCAGATTGCGTGCCACGCCAACACCAACGAGACATGCACGACGAACAGAACGAGACGACCGATTGCTGCATTGTGGGGGCCGGGCCAGCCGGGCTGGTGCTGGCCCTGCTGCTAGCCAGGGCTGGCGTAGCGGTGACACTGCTGGAAGCCCACCAGGATTTTGAACGCCAGTTTCGCGGCAACACCGTTAGCCCGGCGATGCTTGAACTACTGGACGACATCGGACTCACCGGGCGGCTCCGTGCCATGCCCCATGCCCAGGTGCAGCGTTTTGTAGCCCAAACCGAGGCTGAACAGACGACATTTGCCGATTTTAGCCTGCTCCCCAGCCAGCACCCCTACCTGCTGATGCTGCCCCAGGCTCGCCTGCTGGAGTTGCTGGCGGCGGAGGCGCGCCGTTTTCCGCACCTGACACTGCACATGGGCACTACAGTAGTCGGCCTACTAAAGGAGGACGACCAGGTGCAGGGCGTGCGCTACCGCCACGAAACAGGCGAGGGCGAGGTGCGTGCCCGGCTGACGGTGGCCGCCGATGGGCGTTTTTCGCGGGTGCGGCGGCTGGCCGGGCTAGAGCTAACGCCGCTGTCCTCGGCAATGGATGTACTCTGGTTCACGCTGCCCCGCGCCGCGAGCGACCCGGCAGACACAGGGGCAATATTCCGCTTTGGGCCGGGCTGCCTGCTGGCACTAATGGATCACGGCAACTACTGGCAGGTGGGCTATATCATCAAAAAGGGTGGCTACCAGGCATTACGGGCCGCCGGGCTTGAGGCATTGCAGCGCAACATCGCCAGCGCTGCACCAGAACTGTCTGAACGAGTGCATCAATTGCGCTCGTGGCACGACTGCGCCCTGCTATCAGTGGAAACGAGCGGTTTGCAGCGCTGGTATGCGCCCGGCCTGCTCCTGACTGGCGACGCGGCCCACCCTATGTCGCCGGTGGGCGGAGTTGGCATTACGCTGGCGGTGCAGGATGCAGTCGCGGCGGCCAACATGTTGGCCCAACCGCTCCGGCAGGGGCATGTAAAAACAGAGCATCTGGCAGCGATACAACGGCAGCGGCAGGGAGCCGTCCGCTTTATTCAGCGCTGCCAGGTGCTGGCCCAGAACTGGGTGGTGCGCCATGCGCTCGACTCGGCGAAGCCGTTTCGTTTACCATGCTGGGCGCGGGCTGCCCTGCGCCTGCGCCCGGTGCGGCGGCGGCTGGCGCAGCTGATCGCGTATGGAGGTATCACTGTCTCACCGCGAAGGACACGGAGAGAACGGAGGGCCGACAG
>JALONX010000640.1 GCA_025454695.1 Chloroflexaceae bacterium | reverse complement strand
TGCGCTTCACCACTTTGCCAATACCACAAACATTCTTCGGCAGATTCACCGTATTCTGAAGCCTGGTGGTAGGTTTGTGGCAGCAGGAGAGCCGGCTATTCCTATTTTCAGGTCTGAACGTGCAGTACAGCATCAGCTTGAAGAGGTGGACGTTGGCATTATCGAGCGCCGCCCAAAGGTCTGGCAATACTGGTGGGCATGTCGGCGGGCAGGCTTTGCACATATCTCGCTTGATTGCACAACAACGTTCCGTGCGCCACCAGAGCAAATTTACCATTGGGCATGGGCCGTAAAATGTAACCTTGTGCCAACTGCGCCGCCCCGTTACCAACGTATACTCACCACCTTGCTTGACCACGCTATGTACCAGCCGCCCCGTCGCTGCGGCCAGATTGCAATGCACCTGAATGGCGAAAATTTACTCATTCAAGCAACAAAGCGCTAATTTGGTGCTGCACGGCGTGCATCGCTTCAGCGAGCAGGGCTTTGCACCGCTGCAGGAGTCGCTGATTGTTGTACAGAAATAGAATGAAATCTGGTTTGATCGGGGATATGTCATTCTAAGCGCAGCGAAGAATCTTGTGCGTGATGATGCAAAGACCCTTTGCTCCACTCAGGGTGACAATTTGCACGTTCATCAAACCCTGAGCAAGGGCCGCACTTCCACCGTGCGACCCTCCTCTGCGAAGTCCTACTCCTCAAACCGTATCGTCTGTGGGGCGGCGCGGGGCGCTGGGGCGTCGGCAGCCTGGGCTGTGGGGGCCGCGCTGCCGTCCAGCGTCGCTCCGCAGTGCATGCAGAAGTGGGCATCGGGGTTGACGCCGTTGCCACAACTGGGGCAGGTGCGGGTGGCCGCTACGCCAGCGCCCGACATCACCGCCGCCATAGGTGCGGCAATGGCGCTGCTGCCCACCGCTGCGGGCAACGGCAGCGCTACACTACTGGGGAACTTGCCGCCCAGGGCCAGCCAGATGTGGAACCCGGCCAGGGCCACATACAGCACCACTGTGAGCCAGAAGCCAAAGTTGAAGGTGAGCGCAAAGCCGTTCTGGCGGGCCTGGCCTTCCATCACCGTCTGGAACAGCAGCAGGGCCAGGGCGCTGATAATGCCGACGGAAGCCAGCAGCCAGAACAGCACGCGCTGCTTGATCTGCTTCACAAACGACACACCCAGGCCCGCCATCGTCAGCAGGTAGGAGATAACCAGTAGCGGCTGGCGGGGCACTGGCTCATCGGCGGGGCGGCTCTGGCGGCCATCACTGACGGTGGGCGTGCCCCCGCTAATGAAGGTAAAGCCGGACAGGGTGGCCGTGATGGGGCCACACGATACGGTGACAAACGGCAGAAAGAAACAGAGCAGAATGGCCCCCAACATGCTGCGCGAGATGTGCAGCGGCTTAACTGCGACCGGCGTGCTGTTCATCATCTTCTCCTTTGCTGTAGTGCTGTGTTCTGCCCCAGCACACCCGTACCCCACCTGGGTGCGCTGCTACCGAATGGCTTACTGTTGGGGTTCCAACCGCATCAAAGTTGCCTCGTCGTAGCCCTGAAGCTGGCCTTCTTTGCCCACCACCGTTGGTTCGCCGCTGCCGCTGTAGGCCCACAAGGTGTTGTTGGCCAGCATCAGCACGCGGCCATCGGGCATGGCTAGTGCGCTGGTTGCCCGGTAGGCAAAGAGCTTTTCGGCGCTGCCGCCGTTGAGCGCGAGCCGCCATGTGCCCATCTGGTTGCCCTCGTTGATAACGTAGATCAGCTCGCCATTGGTGAGCCAGAAGAGCCGATCCGGCGTGGCCTCACTCACCTTGCGGGATGCACCGCTTTCCATATCAATCACATAAATGCCGCGCTGCCCTTCTACCAGCCAGACAATCGCCATTTCGTTGCCTTCGGGCGCTGGTGCCCACAAGCCCGCCACCTGACGTAAGTCGGCGCTGTTGGGCTTGAGTTTAGGGGCCAGCCGCTGCATGCTCTTTTCGCTACTCACCGCATAGATGCCGCCGGTAATGTCGCGGTCTTCACTGGCTTGCACCAGCATCAGAAAGCGGTTGTTGCGCGACCAGCCGTAGTAGCTCAGGTTAGTGCGCCAGCTTTCGGTGAGCGCGCCTTTGTCTTCGAGCTTGTCGCTGCCGGGCTGCATGAAGCGCAGCTCATTGTCGCCCTGCGTTAGAAAGCGCACCCGCCCGCTGCGGTCGGTCACTACCGCACCATTGAGACCCCAGCTACTCTGTGTCCATGTGCCAAAGCCATCGCCGTAGAGGGCCATTTGCTGAGGGTTGGCAACATAGCTGCTGCCGTCGCGCCGGATGACGTGGGTGCCGGTTTCATTGCTGTTCACCAGCAAGGTGTCATCGTCATACCAGCCGATGACGGCGTTGTAGATGCCCACTTTTGTCCAGCGGGTTGGCGTGCCGCTGCCGTCGGTAGTAGCGCTGAAGACATCGTTGTTCTGCACATAGGCCGCTTCTTTGCGGTCGGGCCGCAGGCGAAACTGAGCCGCATTGCCGAAGCTCATCTGCTGCGTTTCATGCTGCCATGCATAGGTGCGCTCACCGGCAACATTGATCTGCCCCAAGCCCTGCTGATCGAAAAAGGTGATCGCGGTTTTATCGTCGGTCAGGCCCATAAGCCGTTGCACATTGCCAAAATTGGCCACGGCTTGCAGCGTATTGTTGGCGGTGGTGAAGAGTTCGTAAGAGCCAAACCGCTGCTGAATCAGCAGGCTGGTGTTGGCATCCAGCGGTAGGGCCTCACCCAGGCTCAGTTCAATCGGGTTGGGCAGCGCCCGGTCGCCCCGCGCTTCAACTTTCGTTTCCGTGTCCTTAAAGCCAGGCGCACTCACCCGCAAGGTGTAGGTGCCAGCAGGCAGGTCGGCAAAGCTGGCCCAGCCCCCCCGCAGCGACTCCGTCATGCTGCGCTCAACCAGGGTAACTTTAACTTCATTGCTGTTTTGCCGTGCGCCTTTTACTTCCACATTGAGCGTGAAGGCGCTGGGCGTGGGTGTGATGATGGGCGAGTTAGCCTGGCTGCTGCTTGCGTCGCCCGCGGGCACGCTGCCAAAGAATGGGCCGGGCGACACCGAGCCGCTGGCAACAAACTGGTTGCCTTCCAGCTTGCCCGGTATAAAATTGCCCATGTTGGTAACCTGCCAGCCCTGCTCGTTTCTGGTGAGGTTGACGGGCAAGGCCAGGTCGCTCTTTTCCAGATGCCAGACAATCACTACCTCGGCGGTGCGCTCGGTCTGCGTCGTCGGTGGCAAGGTGCTTGCCCGTTGCAGTGCGCCATACTCGGCCACCATGCCCTGGCGAATGAAGCTCATCAGCTGCATCAATTGTGGGCGTTCCTCAGCAGTCACGTTTGGCATATCGCCAATGTATGCCCCCATGGCCTGGTAATCCTGCCGCACAAAGGCGTCAGCGTAGCCCTGGGCTATGTCACGCGGGCCGCTGCCCATGCTGCCCACGGCCCAGAACGCGCCGCCCACTAGCAGCAACACCAGCAACACACCACCGCCGCCCACCAGCAGTAGCCGTTGCAGGGCAGCAGGGCCGCCGCTGGTTCGCAGAGCCGTAATCTCCTGATGCAACGCGGTAATTTTGCTGTCCATCCCGTCAATCACCTGGTAAGCACCATGCAAGGTGGGATTGGTGGGCCGGGCGGCCAGCACCCCCGCCCCCAGGCTAGCCAGCAGGGGGCCACGGCCACGTTCCAGCTGCTTCAGTTGCTCGGCCAGCTCTTTGCTGCGCTGCTGGGCCTGCTGCACGCGCTGATTGATGGGGGCAAGCGTTTGCTCTTCTTCGGCCTTGATCTGGGCCAGGCGCTGCTCGTGGGCCGTCACCTCAGCCTGGGCCTGCTGCTGCTCCGCCGTGAGGCGGGCCAGGGCGGCTTCATCGGCCTGCTGCTGCTGGCGAGTGCCTGCTACCTGGGCCAGCCGGGCGGCGCTGGCCAGCAGCTGCTGGCGTGCTTCTTCCAGGCGGGCGGCAAAGCCCTCCCGCAGCTGCTGGCGCAAGGTTTCATCCTGCTGGGACGCCTGCTGCTGCATGGTGGCTTCGGCCTGGGCCGCCTGCTGCTGGGCGTCGAGTTCGGCCAGTTGGGCGAAGGTGGGGGCATAGCTGGGGTGCTGCACCCGTTGCGTCCAGGCCAGGTGCCCCAGGTCGGCCACAGCCTGGCTACGCTCTTTTTCCAGCCGTCCCCGTTCATTGGCCAGCTTCAGATCCTGTGATTGATTAGCTACTTTTTTTCGT
>JALONX010000639.1 GCA_025454695.1 Chloroflexaceae bacterium | reverse complement strand
GGTGGTCTACATCGGCGTTGACAACAAGCTCTACCACATCTGGCAGACGACAACCAACGGCTCCTGGACGCTCAGTTTTGTGCTCGATAACGGCAGCTACGCCAGACAGCTGACCATGGCCAAAAACGCTGACGGGCGGCTGGAGGTGATCTACATCGGCGTTGACAACAAGCTCTACCACATCTGGCAGGCCACGCCCAATGGGAGCTGGACGCCCAGTTGTGTGCTGGACAACGGCAGCCGCGCCAGACAGCTGACCATGGCCAAAAACGCTGACGGGCGGCTGGAGGTGGTCTACATTGGCGCTGACAACAAGCTCTACCACATCTGGCAAGCCACGCTCAATGGGAGCTGGACGCCCAGTTGTGTGCTGGACAAGGTGGTCTACATCGGCGTTGACAACAAGCTCTACCACATCTGGCAGACGACAACCAACGGCTCCTGGACGCTCAGTTTTGTGCTCGATAACGGCAGCTATGCCAAGCACCTCGTCGTCGGATGTAACGCCGACGGGCGGCAGGAGGTGTTTTACACCGGGTCTGACAACAAAATATATCACATCTGGCAGGCCACGGCCAACGGCTCCTGGACGCCCAGCTACGTGTTGAATGGCTAGCGGAATGAGATGGTAGGTGGTGATGTTAACGTGCTGGCTGCATGCGATTGGCGCGCATGCAGCCAGCACGACGATTTCCGTAGACATGCAGACTATCCAGCGCCTGATGTTGTAGGCAACATGAGGCACTGCAAAACGGCCATCAGCCAACTCACCACACCAGCGCAAAAAGCAGAGGAAACCGTATGAACACGCGATTAATGCGCAGTCCTGCAGATACAGTGATTGCCGGAGTCGTGGTGGGCTGGCAGCATACCTGGGCCTAAACTCGACATGGGTACGACTCTTTTTTGTGCTGCTGGTGCTGGGCGGTGGCAGTGGTGTGCTGATCTACGATGTACGGAACCTCGGCAGACGTTGGGCATCACTGCATGCGCTGGATGATGCAGCTGACAGGCGGGCTGCCCAACCAGGCCCCCCGCTATGCTGAGGATGCACAAACGCAAAGCCAATCAACCGATCCGGGTAGCGAGCAACAATGGTCACCTCGTCGGCCCGGACAACAATGGTCTGGGTTGGGTCGGTGGTTAAGGCCAACTCTTCGCCAAACTGCTGGCGACTGCTGTCAGACTCAAGGGTGGTGTGAAACTTTAAGGTGTAGGTGCCAGGGGTGCTGCTTCCTCCGTCGTGCGCTGGTGGGCGGATTGAAAACAGACCACCTCTGCCAGGCTTTGTCGCCAAGCTGCTCATGGGGCTGGAAACAAATGATATCTACTACCAGCGCATTCGCCTGGGCGGCTGAACCTGCTAAGGCAATGCCTGCGTCCGTTTTAACCCATAGGACTCAGCGGCGGACTCAGATGTGATGTAGCCCATAGCAAGGTCGTGCTGTACCATTGTGGTGGGGCGCTCGGCAACCGGGCCAAAGCCGCCACCGCCCGGCATCAGCAGGCGCAACTCGTCGCCGGGGTTAAATTGTAGGGCTGGAAAGCGCGTCAGCTCCTCGCCGTTGAGCAACACCCGCCCCACCGCCCCCGGCTGGCCGCCGTTCAACCCCGGCGGGTGAAAAAACATCTTGTCGGGCCGCAGCAGCATGGTCATCGGGCGGGTGGCGATGCTGCGCACCACAATCTCCTGGCCAACCCCGCCCCGCCGTCGCCCGGCCCCACCTGAGTCGGCCCGCAGGGCCTTCTTCTCAATCAGAATCGGTGCCCGCAGCTCCAGAATTTCCGACGGTGTGACGCTGCTGTTGTGGGGAAAGGCGATCGGGGCCATGCCGTCCAACTCCCGCATGGCCCCACGCCCGCCGTGGGGCAGGCAGTGGATGGCGAAACGGCCATAGCCCGGCTCTTCGCCAAAAAATTTAAAGGGCCAGATCGAGCCGCTGCCCGCCTGGGCGTGTTCGCCAAAAATGGGCCAGAGGGCACCGAACAGCACCTGGTTCATGTTGTTGGTGGTTTTGGCCCGGGCCTTGACCGGGGCCGGGTAGCGACAGTTGAGAATGCAGCCCTCTGGCGCGGTGACGTGAATGGGGCGGAACAGCCCCTCATTGTTGGGAATGTCGGGCACCAGGGCGCACTTAAACGGGTACATGGTGGAGGCGTAGGTGGTGTTAAACGTACAGTTGATGGCGGCTTTGCGGGTCTCGGACGAGCTACCGCTATAGTCCACAAACACCTCGCTGCCGCGAATCTCGATGCGGGCGTGGAGATGCACCGGGTCAATGTAGCCATCAATGTCCAGCCCGAACTCGTAGATTCCATCGGGCAGGGCGGCGATGCGGCTGCGCATGGCCTGTTCCGAGCGTTCGTGGATGGTGGTCGAAAGGGCTACCAGGTCATCAAGGCCATAATCGGCCAGAAATTCATGCACCCGCTGGGCCGCCATCCAGCCCGCCCCGGCAATCGCCCGCAGGTCGCCCAGCACCAGCTCTGGGAAGCGGCAGTTGTTGCCGATCATTTCAAACAGCAGGTCGTTTTCCCTGCCGCCCTCGTAGAGTTTGCACGGCGTAAGCCGTAACCCCTCCTGAAACACATCCACCGCTTCGATGTCGCCTGCGTGCCCGCCCACATCGGCCAGGTGGGCCACAATGCCGGTGAAAGCCACTACCTTGCCCCGCCAGAAGATCGGGATCAATACGACATAATCGGGCAGGTGGCCCGTGCCCAGCCAGGCATCGTTGGTGATCAGCACGTCGCCCTCCCGCAATGTCTCGATCGGGAAGCGGGCCAGGATGTGGCGCGAGGTGCGGGGCAGCACTACGCAGAAGTTGGGCGGGCTAAAGCTCGACTGGCAGAGCGACGCGCCTACATGGTCAGTCATTATCACCGCAAAATCCCGGCTTTCGCCCACAATGGTGGAAAACGAGGTTCGCACCACCGCGTTATCCACCTCGTCCATAATGGCAATCAGCCGCTGCCACTGGATTTCTAACGTGATCGGGTCAATGGTGGAAAGCGTTTCGCTCATATCAATCTCCTTATGCGGGCTGCGTAGGCCCAATTGTACTGCTGCCAACTGTTAACTGTCAACAGTAGACTTGACAGTGGTGCCTGGTAATGTTACCCTGGCATCGTCAACGAGCGTTTCTTCAATCTGCAGGGTAGGTGCAACGTTCAGATTGCGAACAGAAACAATCCACAGATTACGCAGATTACGCAGATGATGTGCTTCAAATCTGCGTAATCTGCGTAATCTGTGGATGAAAGACTGACGTTGCACATGCCTTGCTTCAATCATGCCCCTTCGCTGCCGCCCTCGACAAGCACCCCTTTGACAGGCGGTTCCCGAGCCAGTCGAGGGGCAGGAGCCGGGCAGGCAGGGCAGGCTTTGGGAGAGGACATGCCATGCAGCAAGCGCCCCGCTACCGCCTTGGCTTTGACATTGGCGGCACCTTTACCGATTTTGTGCTGTGCGATGCCGAGACTGGCCACCTGGAAACCTATAAAACCCTCACCACCCCTGATGACCCGACCAGGGCCGTGCTTGAAGGGGTGCAGGCGCTGCTGGCGCGGGTGGGGGCCGATGGCAGCGCCCTTGACCTGGTGATCCACGGGACGACCCTCATCACCAACGCCCTGATTGAGCGCAAGGGGGCGAAAACGGCCCTGATCACCACTGGTGGCCATGGCGATGTACTGGAGATAGCCCGCGAGATGCGCTACGACATCTACGACCTGCTGCTGGTGAACCCCGAGCCGCTGGTGCCGCGCCCATTGCGTTTTGAGTTGAGCGAGCGGCTGGACGGGCAGGGCCGGGTGGTGCGCCCGGTTGATGAAGCCCAACTGCATCAGCTTGCCGAACGACTGGCGCAGGAACAGGTTGAAGCGGTGGCGATCTGTCTGCTGCATGCCTACCGCAACCCGGCCCACGAACAGCAGGTGGCCGCTGTGCTGCGGGAACGGCTGCCGGGCCTGGCCATCTCGCTTTCATCGGAGGTGGCCCCGGAGATCCGCGAGTATGAGCGTATGTCCACCACGGTTGCCAACGCCTATGTGCAGCCGCTGGCCGGGCGTTATCTCCTGAGTTTGCAAACGCAGTTGCAACGGCTGGGCTACCGCCGCGATCTCTACCTGATGCTCTCCTCGGGCGGGATTACGGTGGCCGAAACAGCGGCTCGTTTTCCCATTCGGCTGGTTGAGTCGGGGCCAGCGGCGGGGGCGCTGGTGGCCTGCTTCTTTGGCAGGCTCATCGGCCAGCCTGACCTGGTGGCCTTCGACATGGGCGGCACCACCGCAAAGCTCTGTGTGATCACAAAGGGCCAGCCGCTGATGACCAGCAGCTTTGAGATCGCTCGCGTTCACCGCTTTAAACGGGGCAGCGGCCTGCCAGTGCGTATCCCGGCCATCGAGTTGATTGAGATCGGCGCAGGCGGCGGCTCGATTGCCTCCGTCAACGAGTTGGGGCTGCTGAAAGTTGGCCCCCAGAGCGCCGGGGCTGCCCCTGGCCCGGCCTGCTATGGGCGGGGCGGGACTCAACCCACCGTGACCGACGCTAACCTGCTGCTGGGCTACCTGCGCCCCGACTACTTTCTGGGTGGGCGCATGCCGCTCGACCTGAAGCGGGCCGA
>JALONX010000638.1 GCA_025454695.1 Chloroflexaceae bacterium | reverse complement strand
GAGTTGTTGTAAAAGGGGCTCAGGGGTTGTCATCTGCGTCCACCATAGAACGTCGCGCTTTGATCAAAAAGGCGTCGGCGCGGGCCACATCGGGCCGTTCGGGCAACTTCGTGCTGGCGTAGGCCTGGTCGAACTCCTGGTGCAGGGCCAGCCGCCAGCGGTTCACCTCGGGCCAGGCCATGGCCCCCGTTTTGATCGCCAGCAGCGACTCACGCCACTGACCCACATGCACCGGGATGCTACCCTCGCGCAGCGTACCGATCCCGCTGAGCAAGAGGCGGATGAGGTGCATGGCGTGTTTGGGCTTCATCGCGCCGCTGGTGCGCACATCCTGTTCCAGGCGGCGAAACTGCGACAGGACGTAGCCGTTGTAGGTCTGGTAGATCAGCTTTGAAAGAAAAGCCTCGCGCATGGCCAGCAGTTCCTGGGCCAGGGGCGCGGCCTGCTCCACCAGCGGCGTGTAGAGGCATTCCAGCACATTGGGATTGGCCTTGAGCGCCAGGGTCAGGAATTTTTGCAGCTCCCAGAAGCACTCCTGGCTGGCCGAATCTTCAAGCTGCTCGGGCAGCCCCGCCAGCGCCCAGTGCAGCCGGGCTGGCGGCAGGTAGATGCCCCGCCGATCCACGTCGGAGTTGGCGTCGTCCAAACCATAAGCCTGCGAGCCAATCACACACGTGTAGATAATGTAGGGCCGCCAGGCATCCAGGCTCGGCGCTGCGGCGGCGCTGAGTCCGTCGCGCTGGTGCTCCTTGCGAATGGTGAGATGTTTGCGGGGCAGCAGGGCCTCGCCGCCATCGAGAAAGCGCACCCGGTAGCCGGGCTGCCCTTCGCTGGGCGGCGCAACCACCGTGCCCACCGCGCCCGCCGGGTAGCTCGCCCCGCCGCTAGCGGCCTGCACCGCCACCCGGCTCACCACCTGGGTGCCGTTGGGGAGCGTAAGTTGGAAGGAGTCGTCTAACATGCCTGTTCTGACGCATCCCGAGTCGCCACCAGCAGCCGCTGCACCAGGCCAACATCCATCTTTTCCGGCTTGCTGTAGCGGATGCAGCCTTTGCCCACATTCAGCCCTGCCAGCTCCGGGCGGTGGGCTTCCACCACGGCTTCCTTCAGAATGTAGAGCGAGATGTAGTTCTTCTGGCTGGCGAAGGCCACCTCCACCGTGCCGTTCTTTGTGTAGCATGGCATGCCATACTCCATCGCCTCGCTGTAGCCCTCCAGCGTCTCCAGGCAGAGCTGCCGCAGCTGGTTCAGGCAGGCCCGCCGTTCCTCGGGCAGTTGCGCAAGGTAGGTTGTAACATCGGTGGCTTTGCTTTGCATGGTTGAGATTCCTTTTCTGGCAGCGATCTACTCCCACCTTTTGTAATGCAGTTGATATGATGCATTACGGCCACTGGTGGATCATCTCCTCGCCCTTGCGCAGGTGGGCATCACGCAAAATGCCCTTCGCGTGGAGGCGGGTGAACACTTCAAAGTATTTCTCTTGCAGTGTCTCGAAATTATCAAAGTGTTCATAGCCCTGTTCCGCATCGCCAAAACCCCACCACAACTCGCCTTTGTCTGGGTCGGTTTGCCACTCTTTCCAGAGGCCCCGCAATGGTCGCTTCCACTGGTCGCCGTGCATCGAGCGCATGAGGTTGTGCGGTACCGAGTCGTTGGGTACAAACACTTGTGAATTAAACTGCGCATCATCAACAAACAGCCGCCCACAGGCTGAACATTGATAGATGGCCCGTCGCATGTAGCTACGGATGGTGTCGTACACGTTTTCAACCATCTCCTCCGCAGCTGCTGCCGTGCTGCGTTGCTCGGGCGGTGAACCCGTAATGGCTGCTACCAATTCCTTGATGTGCATCTCGACCGCTTCTTGCAAATCGAAGTAGTCCTGGTCGGCCACAAAACGGGCTTTATAGCTAATGTAATCCGTTTGATCAGAGATGATATGCCCACATTCGCAATAGATTTTCATGCACGCTCTTCCTCGATTATGGACGGAGCAAGGAAAAAAGTTAATCCGCACACTGGCTCATTTCACCCGCTATAATACCACACGGCGAAGACACCTGGCGTCGTCATAGCCTGACGTTTTGGTGAACGGTGGGTGGGCGATGTCTGCGCCGCGATAACGTTGGGTGTGGATTGCGTCTCACAGTAGAGCCGCAACATCTTGCGGCTCTACGCCGATCTTCATTGCGGTTTCATTGCGGGCGAACATGCTGGTTCGCCCCTACGGCGTGGGTTTTCGTTGGGGCGCATGGCGGGTGAACACAAGGTTCGCCCCTACGGCGGCGGGGTTCGTCGCACGTTCATTGCGGGCGGGTCTGAGACCACGACCGGATGGTGAGTGACCAGGGCTATGGGTTATGCAGTGAGGAAGATTCGGAACAAGAAAGGACACGAACAACACGAAATTCAGGGATATTTCGCGCCCTTCGCATCTGTTTCGCGTCCTTGTGATCCAAACGCTTGTGATGACCGCGTAAATCCTGTCAATGAGACTTGTTGGCGTTCATACGCCATACATCATCCTTGATACAGCGCCCGGTCATCTTCTATTAGCTACTGCATACCACTA
Source organism: Chloroflexaceae bacterium (assembly GCA_025454695.1). GTDB lineage: Bacteria > Chloroflexota > Chloroflexia > Chloroflexales > Chloroflexaceae > JALONX01. Next base: position 1,686 of record JALONX010000638.1, on the reverse strand, counting down.
TATGTCGCTACCATGTAGATGATGAAAAAGAGCAGCGACATTATGAAGATGAAAACGACGGAAATGGTTGCAACGACCAGGGTACACGTGGCAGGGCGAATAAGCCACTGGTGACGACGGGTGAGGAAGGCGCGACGCCTGGCCCACCATGCAAGTGGGATAGCCAACACAAGCAGGACGGTTGTTGGAACCTCGGTTCTCTGCCCCGTGAGATCGCCGACCACGCTCAGAAAACTCACCACCACAAACAGAACTGCAAGTGTGGTGGCACAGCCAGGGAGGAAACCGAAGATAGGCCAGAATAGCCAACCGGTTCGCCGATAGCCAAGGGTGGTCGCCACAAAGTCAGCGTACTGCTCAAGTGCATACACCGGTTCAACAAACGTGCCGCCATTGTTGACCCAATTGCGCTTTTTGTTCCAGGCCTCCACATAGTCACAGGTCTGGGCCGGATACCCAGCGTAGGTGTGGAGCCAGGCCAGGAGTTGGGGCCAGCGTACCTGTTGGCGATCAAGCGCCAGCGCCCGTTCGGTGGCGGGCAGCGCAGGATGTTGGCTCAGAAACAGACGAATATGGTCTTCGAGTGCGCCATGTAAACAGCTGAGCGCACCCCAGGCATAGTCGCGGTCGCGCCGGGCTTTGCTCACCAGCCGTAACCCTTCATCCAATTTCAGTTTGATGCGTTCCTGCTCGGTTATCTGCATACCCTGCCTCGCCCGCTGCCTTCACATGGTTTGCAACAGCGCCGTGGAGCATGGCGGCGGACTCATTGTAGGCGTGTTAGAGACTACACCCTGACACGCCCACAGCTAGCCTGATCATTTTCATACTTCATACTTCCTGCTTGATGTGGCGGCGATCCCCGGTCATTGTACTTCCCGTTCATGTAAGGCCGTTTCTGGCAGCCCCGCCAGGAAGTCGAGGAGCTTGCGGGCTTTGACCTGTTCGGCCTGAGTCTGGAGTTCGGCCAGCGCGGGCGGTGGCACGGCCAGTTGTTGGGCCACCTGCTGACATGTCCAATCAACCTTTGCCCGGTCAAGCAGCTGCCGTGCGTTGAGCCGCTGCACGGCCTTGCGGGCAGCAGCGGTGCGGCGCAGCTCAACGCTGTTGTGCCAGAGCTGGACGCAGCTGTTTTCCACGATTTCATAGGCGCCAAGTCGGTTCAGGTTACCATACGGGTTCTCAGTCTGTTTCGCCAGCCATGCATCATGCACCAGCACCTGGCGTGGCCCGTGGGGGTACCGCAGCACGCCCGTGTTGGGAATGGGCTGGGTGCGATTCTGCAACTTCTCGCACAGGTCAGCATCGCCGATTTCCGGCACGGCCAGCAGTGGTTCCAGAATGGCCGGGTTGTGCTGCACGAGTTGGCTGAAGAAGGCCTCCGTGTCTGGCCGGGCATCCTCGCCTTCGACAAATGCGACATACGTGCGTTCACCCCTGGCAGTATGGCCCGCAGCCACATACAGTTGCAGGTAGGCCCGTGCGGTGTAGGTGGCCTCAAGCTGCTGCACCTCGTCGGGCAGGTTGAACGCGGCGCGGTCGGGTCGCTGCAGGAGCTGTTGCAGGGCGTCCAGCTTCCAGTTGGCAAACGAACACAGCACATCGAAGGTGCGCTCGTGCCAGCCATCGTGCTGGTCAACTGGCAGTTCAGCTGGAAAGATGGTGCGGAGTTGGTAGGCTTCGCGG
>JALONX010000637.1 GCA_025454695.1 Chloroflexaceae bacterium | reverse complement strand
ATCAGTTTCGCGGGAAGCCATCCGCAGTGCTACGTTGGCCGCCTCTTCCGCCGTGGTGCCAAAGATTTGCATCACACGGGGCAGCGCTTTCAGTGCCTCCCGTGCCGAAACAACGCGATCCTCAAACTGCGTTGTCATGTCGGTGGGGACAATGCCCGGCTCCAGCAGGTTGATCGAGAGATAATGGTGATCTTTGTAGTCGCGGGCCAGCCCATCGGTCAGCCGCATGATGGCGGCTTTGGAGGTGCTGTAGGCGCTCAGGTAGCGCTGGGCCTTGTGGGCCCCGCCGCCCGACATGTTGATGATTTTGCCGTAGCGCCGCTCCATCATGTGGGGCAGCACCGTGACGCAGCCGTAGTAGGTACCCATCAGATTGGTCTGAATAACGCGGCCCCACTCGGCGGGCGGCACGTCCAGGGTGTAGCCAAATGGCCCGGCGATGCCCGCGTTGTTCACCCAGATGTCCACCTGGCCCCATTTGTTCAGCGCCTGCCGCAGCAGCCCCTGCACTTGGTTCAGCTCGGCCACGTTGCATGGCACGCCGATGCAGGGTATGCCCTGGGCGCTCAGTTCGGCGGCGGCATGCTCCACCGCCTCCGCCTGTGATGAGGCGATAACGACCCGCGCCCCGGCCCGCCCGAACAGTTCCGCAATGGCCCGGCCAATGCCCCGGCTGCCCCCGGTTACAACGGCGACCCGGCCTGTCAGTGCTATTTTCTTATCCATAACGTGAGTGTTGCCAGTTGGCAGTTGCCAGTTGGCAGTTTGCAGAATAGGAGAGAGTGTTTGCGAGATGAGTATAGCACAGGCGGGGCCATGCTCCTGCCAGGCGGCAGTCCCCTTTATAGCCGATTGCAGATTGACTGATTGCAGATTGCAGATTGCGTCAGCCTGGACATGTGACAAAGCTTCATCGTGCTAGCTCACCTGATCTGCAAACCGCTAGAGGGCCACGGCCAGCGCGTATACCGGTTTTAATGATGAAAGTTCATAAGTAGTCCGTTCAATACGTCTCTTTGTATTCACAGAGCAACACGCTTCAGCGTGTTTTAGCCTTTCAGACGCCGAATTCATTCGGTGGCTGAGGCGGCTCAAAACATACGATAACTTTTTGAACAGACTAATAAGTAGTCTGACAACGAAGTTTTCACATATTTCTAGAGCAACACGCTTATGAAGATGAAACATGACATCCGGTATAGCCCGCGTAGGCGGGCTTCGCACATGAGAGCCGCGCCCTTGAGGGCTACGGCATGCTTCGTTGTCAGAGTAATAAGTAGTCTGTTCACGACGTTTCTTTGTATGCAATGTCTGCATTGTCATTCCGACCAGCGGGAGGAATCTGCATGGCAGTGCGCTGAAGACCCCTCCCGACGGTCGGGGTGACAACGAGACTTCACGGAAGAAGACGGTGTGTACAGACGAATAAGCGTGTTGACCCGATGGCTGTCTGGATTATGTTATAAAGACTCATAAGCGTGTTGGCACAATGGCTGTCTGACGTAATTTGTACGTCTTCATCAGCGTTTACTTCAATCCCCAATCGCTCCATCGCCCATCGCCAACTGCGCTTGCACAACTGATCATTCTGAAGTATACTTTGCGGCGCTTCTCAAAGCGCTCTGTTGATTTACACCCCACGTTTCATCCCTTCGTCACGCCCAAAAATTCTTGCCGTGCCCCATCTCAACTTGAGATGTTAGCGCCGGTTTGCGAGCAGGTTGCACAGTGCTGCCTGCTGCCTTTGGCCGTGGATGCCTTTGCATAGAAAGGATGTTATGGACTCGCAAGACCCCTCGTTTTTGCGCCGCCTGCCCGCCCGCCGCACCATACGAGCCATGCAGCTGCTGGCAACGCTGATGGTTGTCTGTTCGCTGCTGGCGTTTGCGCCTGCAACGCCTGCAGCCGCCCAGGGTGCGCTGCCCGGCTCGTTTGCCCGTTCCGAATGCCCGCCCGGTGTGGCGGTGGAAGGCTTCCGGGTGGAGTGCGGCTTTCTCACCGTGGCTGAGTCACGCAGCAACGGCAATGGGCGCACCATTCGCCTGGCCGTGGCGATTGTGCGTTCGCCCAACCCCAGCCCCGCCCGTGATGCGGTGATTTTTCTGGCTGGTGGCCCCGGCCAGGGGGCTTTGGGCCTGGCACCATTTCTGGTGCCCACCGCCGCCCCGCTGCTGGCTAACCGCGACTTTGTGCTGATTGATCAGCGTGGCACCGGCTTTTCACAACCGGCGCTGAACTGCGATTTTTCGCTGCCGGGGGCGCACATGCTGCGCACGCCCCACGGTGTGTTTGCGCTGGGCATCTCGGCTCAGGATGACCGCCCGGAGATTATTCGCCAGACCCAGGCGTTTCTGGCTGCCTGCGGCGAGGCCTACCGTGCGCAGGGCATCAACCTGCGGGCCTACAACACGGTAGAAAATGCCGCCGACCTGGAAGACCTGCGGGTGGCCCTGGGCTACAGCGCCTGGAACATCTACGGCGGCTCGTATGGCACGCGCCTGGGCCTGGTGGCCATGCAATATCGCCCCCAGACCATTCGCAGCGCCGTGCTCGATTCGCTGGCCCCGCCCCAGTACAACTTTCAGGTCGAGGCGTTTAGCTCCTACAGCCAGTCGCTCAACCAATTGTTTGCTGCCTGCGCCAGCGATGCCCCGTGTAACCAGGCTTTCCCCAATTTGCAGGAGAAATACACCACGCTGGTGAGCCGCCTCAACGCCAACCCGCCCGCCATTCCGCTGGTCAACCCGGCCACGGACGAGGTGATTGACTACATCCCCATCACCGGGGTGGATGTGTCACAAATCATCTTCCAGCTGTTCTACAGCACCGGGGCTATTCCAATTCTGCCCGCCCTTATTTCGACCACGGCGGAGGGTAACTACGCCATTTTGTCCAATCTGCTCAGCCTGTTGCTGTTGAATCAGGATGGCCCGCAAAGCGGTGGGCTGAATATTGGCATGACGGTGGCGGTACAATGCAATGAAGATGTAACTTATGCTAGCGCCGCCGATTTTGTGCGCGCCCGCGACCGCAACCGGCTGGCCAGCCCGCTGGCTTTTGGTATCCTCAACAACGAGGCCTTTCTGGAAGTGTGCCAATCCTGGGGGCTGGGCGCACCGCTGCCGGGGCGCAACCTGCCCGTGCGTAGCGACCGCCCTTCACTGCTCATCGGCGGCCAGTTCGACCCGATTACGCCGGAGCAGAACCTGAGCCTTGCGGGAGATAGCTTGACGAACGACTTCAGTATCGTGGTGCCCCGTGGCGGCCACACACCGAGTGCGGGTAGCCCGTGTTTGCAATCGGTGGTTGCAGCCTTTGTCAACAACCCGCAGCAGCAACCTGATGCTGCATGTTTAGGGCGCGAGGTGCTGCCCTTCCTGGTGCCGTAGGTAAAAACTGCGTACTACGAATTGCGTCCTGCGTACTCAAAGTACGCAGGACGCACTATTTCTATTGGTTTTTCTGGCGCGGCGGGTGGGTCGGGCAATGCCCTATTTTTGTGCAGCCGGGCGGCGGCGGAAGCGAGCTACCAGGTAACCGATAAAGATAAACGGCACGGCAATCGGCAGCACTACAATCGCCACCCAGATCACCACCGTCGCCAGCGCCTGCACCACTGTTGCCAGGGTGGTGTAGGCGTCTGAGGCGATCTTGCCCGGGTTCCAGGCGGGCAGACCGGCGGGCGTGGTGGCCACCAGGGGCTGGCGCAGTTCCACTGTGATGGTGGAGAAGGCCGCCCGTTGCGACAGAAACTGCAAGCGCCCTTTCAGCTGGCTCAGCTGGCCTTCAATCTCGGTGAGGCGGGCATTGACTTGCAGGGCCTCCTCCACCGTGGTGGCCTGGGTCAGAAACTCGCGCACGCGGGCCTGGGTCGCTTCCAGGTTGGCGATCTGGCTCTGCACGTCCACAAACTCGGCGCTCACATCCACGCCGCTGGTGCCCTCGCTCAGCACCTCCTTCGCCGCGTCGCGCACGCGCTGCAAGGTGTCCTCAAACCGGTCTACCGGCACGGCCATGCGCAGCACGGCGTAGCGCATGTCTTCTCGCCCACTGTCGGTGCGAGTCTCCAACACATACCCGCCCACCTGGGCTGCCGCTGCATTCAGGCTGCTCAGGGCCAGGTCAAGGCTTTCCACCTCCAGGCTGAAATTGGCATCTTTGATGATTTTGCGGTTCGGGTCACTGGCAGGGGGAATCTGGGAGTCGGCGAGAGCGAGGTAGTCGGTGTTCTCCACGAGCTGCCCGATGAGCGCCCGCCCC
>JALONX010000636.1 GCA_025454695.1 Chloroflexaceae bacterium | reverse complement strand
GCCGGATGACCTCGGCACCGAGTTTATGGCGCTGATTCTGTCAATCAAGGTGGTGAACGGGCTGGATGAGGCCCTGGAGCATATTGCCGCCTACGGCACCCACAGCGACGCCATTTTCACCAGCGATGAGTCTGCCGCCGCCCGCTTTGTGGCCGAGGTGGATAGCGCCGCCGTGTTTGTCAACGCCAGCACCCGCTTCAACGACGGCGGACAGTTTGGCCTGGGGGCCGAGATTGCCGTGAGCACCCAGAAGCTGCATGCCCGTGGGCCGATGGGCCTGCGCGAACTCACCACCTACAAATGGATCGGCGAGGGCGATTACGTCTGGCGGAAGTGAGTCCAGTTGACAGTTCGCAGTTCGCAGTTCGCAGCTCGCAGTTCGCAGTTCGCCGTTCGCCGTTGGCCGTTCGCCGTTGGCCGTTCGCCGTTGGCCGTTCGCCGTTGGCCGTTCGCCGTTGGCCGTTCGCCGTTGGCAGCGTATTAATTTAGGTAACGAAGTGAAGCTTCAGACACGTGTAGTTTCAGCCTTCAGCCTTCAGCCTTTATGTACTCGTAACTCGTCATTCGTAACTCATACCACTACCATGCAATTGACACTGGCCCACTTATATGGGTCTCACATGAATATTTACGGCGACCGGGGCAACATCATCAGCCTGCGGCAGCGCTGCGCATGGCGCGGGATTGAGCTGCGGGTGCTGCCGGTGGACGTGGGCAGCACGATTGATTGGGCCGAATGCGACATGGCCTTTTTCGGTGGTGGCCAGGACAGCGGCCAGAGCCTGATTGCCGACGATTTTTTCCAGCGGCAGAGCGAGGGGCTGGCCCGCGCTGTGGAACATGGCATGGTGATGCTGGCGATTTGTGGCGGCTACCAGATGCTGGGCCACTACTTCTTGACCCACACGGGCGAGAAGCTGCCCGGCGTCGGCGTGCTGGATGTGCATACAGTTGGTGGCAAACAGCGCCTGATCGGCAATATCGTGATCGAAAGCAAACTGACACAACTCGGCTCCACAGAACTGCCAACTGCAAACTATCAACTGCCAACTGACATCCGTCTGGTGGGGTTTGAAAATCACAGCGGGCGCACCTACCACGGCCCAGGGGTGCGTTCGTTGGGGCGGGTGCTGGTGGGCCACGGCGACAACGGCGAAGACGGGGTTGGCGGGGCGGTCTACCGCAACACCATCGGCTGCTATCTGCATGGCTCGCTGCTGCCCAAAAACCCGCAACTGGCAGATCATCTTATTCGTACCGCGCTGCAACGCCGCTACGGCAGCAGCGTTAGCCTCGCGCCGCTGGACAACACGCTTGAACTGCAAGCCCAGCGGGTGATGGTAGAACGGCTACTCGCATGAAGCTCGCTATTCACGGCACACCCACCGAAGAAGAAACCGCTGCCATCGTTGCCGCCCTTGCCGCGCACCTGTCGCATGAAGCCACTGAAGGCGCGCTGCCCCACGACGAGTGGGAATGGCATGCCTCGGCCCTGATGCTGGCCCAGGGCATTGCCCCCGTGCGCTTGCCCTGCCGCCCTACCTGGGGACGGGTGGAGCGGCTGCGGCGGGCCGGGCGGGGCGCACGGGGTGTGGTGGGAAGCTAGCAGATTGGCGGTTGCTGACCGGAGACCCTTCGATGCCTCAGGGCAGGCGGGAAACCGGGGCCAGCGGATTGACGATTGACGATTGGCTGACCGGTGACCGGAGACCGGAGATCGGGGACAGAGGGGCGACACCATATGTCATGGTTGTAACCCGCTGGTTCATAATTTTAAGGTATCATGCTCCTGGCATAGTGTTGCGCCGTGTTGCGAAAAGAGAGAAGATGAGGAATGGCGCATTGCGCCGTTGGAGAAGGTTCCTTCCTACATTGAAGATGAAAGCTGCATTCTTCCATGAACGTGACATGCACCCGTTATGTTGAACTGTCGGCACCCTTTGAGCGTAGCTGTTGTTTGCTGAAGAATCCGGAAACCTGGCAACGAGTACTTCACCACGGCGAGCGAGTCGGTACCCTCTGGCGCTTTGGCCCCGAACTCTACACCGTAAGCCTGACCGAACAGGATGAACCCAACCCTGGCCCGGCTACGAGCCGCCATTTCACATGGCAGGCCAGCCCCGCCGCCGGAATTGGCCCCCGTCTGCGTCTTAGCGTGAGCCTCCACGATGCAGTTATCTCAACCCATGCCCTGATTACTGCCAGCCTGACCGACGAGGGCGGCTGGCCCTGGCAAACATTCAACGCAAAACGCGCATTGCGTGCTGCTCTGGACGCGGGCATTTCCACCATACAAGCGCTGTTGCTGGCAGAAGCCGCACCCGAGCCGCTGGAGCAACTGGCTCTGGCCACCACACCTGCTGCCGTGGCGGTGCTGGCGGGCGACCATGACGCGCCGCCTGCGCCCCGGTTTGAAGCCGCCCCACTGCCGCGAAAGTCGGGGCTGCATAGCATGGCCGAACGGCTGCGCTCGCGCTTCCCGCTCACGGTGGGCCATTTTGAGGCCATGGGGGCGCTCGATCATCTGGAGCGCGTGCATCGGCTGGAGCAGGGCTGGCAGCATATTATGGCCGACAAGTTCGATCCCACTTGTTACGAAACGGTGGACTCACTGCCGCCAGCAGTGCAGACGTATGACCTGATCTACGCCGGGGCCGGGCTGGGCATGCTACACGCCGCCGTGATGGCCCGGCAGGGCTGGCGGGTGCTGCTCTTCGACCGGGGGATTGTCGGCTGTGCCCACCGCGAATGGAACATCAGCCGCCGGGAGCTGGAAGCCCTGGTGGAAACCGGCGTGGTGACATGGGACGACCTGGGCGACGTGATTATGCGCGAATACCGCGACGGCTTTGTGCGCTTCTACGCAGGCCCGAACGACAAGCGCACCAACGGCAAAGCCCGCGAACTCTGGATGCCGGAGGTGCTGAATGTGGCCCTGGACGCCAACGCCCTGCTGCGGCTGATGCGGCACAAGCTGGAAGAGGCAGGCGGCACGGTGTTGAGCCAGCGGGCCTTCCGCAAGGTGCGCGTCAGCGAACGCGGCCCGGTGCAGGTGGAGGTGGAGCTAGAAGACCTCACCCCTGGTACACGCGCCTCTATCGAACACTACCGCGCCCGGCTGCTGCTGGACGGCATGGGCAGCACCTCGCCGCTGGCCCTGCTGCGCCACGCCGGGCGGCCCTTTGCGGGCGTCTGCCCCACGGTGGGCACGGTGGCGCGGGGCTTCGCCTCCGGCAGCGGCCCACTAGAGGTAGACCTGGACATTGGCGAAATTCTGCTCAGCGTGGCCGACGCCCAGACCGGCGAGCAGATGATGTGGGAAGGCTTCCCAGGCCGCCACGACGAGATGACAGTGTATCTGTTCTACTACTCCACCATCCAGAAGCAAGAACCCAGAACCCAGAACCCAGAACCCAGAACCGGGCCTGCCCTGCCGTTCGACAGGCTCACGAACCGTGAAGCCGAAGGGAACCGAGAACCGGCCAGCCAGCCTTCGGTCGCCGGTCTCCGGTCTCCAGTCTCCGGTCTCCCCAAAAAGGACTACTCACTCCTCGAACTCTTCGAGCAATACTTCACGCTGCTGCCCACCTACAAGCTGCCGGGGCCAGATTTTGAGCATCTGAAGCCGGTGTATGGCTATATTCCCGCCCGCCATAGCCTGCGCCGCCAGGAAGCACCGCTGCTGCGGGGCGTGCTGCCCGTGGGCGACTCGGCGGCGCAGCAAAGCCCGCTGACCTTCTGCGGCTTTGGCTCGCATGTGCGCAACCTGAGCCGCACCACCGGCCTGCTGAGCTACGCCATGCGGCGCGAGTTGCTGGAGCCGTCCAATCTGACCCGGGTCAGCGCCTTTCAGGCAAACGTGTCGTTGAACTGGGTCTTCAGCCGCTTTATGCAGCCCTGGGACAGCCCCGACAATGTCAACATGTTCCAGAACATCTTTCTGGATGTGCTGGACGAGCTTGGGGTTGAGCTAGCCACGCGCTTTTTCCAGGATCGCATGCGCTGGAGCGATTATCATCCAATGCTCTTCGGCACGCTGCGCCGCTTCCCCAAAATTCTGCCTATCTCGCTGCGGGTGCTGGGGCCTGTTGGCATTGTCCATTGGGTGAGCGACTATCTCAACTTCAGCCGGGTGGCCCTGGTGGCGGGGGCGGCCCGGCGGGCCGGGCAGGGCGTGGAGCGGGCGCTCACCGCCGTGTGCGACCGGGTGGCCCCCAACCTGAGCCTGCGGCTGCGGGCCAGCTATGCCGAGTGGCGGGCGATGGGCTG
>JALONX010000635.1 GCA_025454695.1 Chloroflexaceae bacterium | reverse complement strand
GCGTAACCCCTAACCCCTAACCCCTTTATTGCCCTTTGACAGCGCCCGCCTTCGTGTGCTACGCTACAAAGCGTGTAATCTACAATCTGCAATCTACAATCTGCAATCAGATACAGGAGTGTTTGTTGTTAACTGATATTTTTCTCATCCGCCACGGAGAGCCTGCCCGCGACCCGGCCATTCCCTACAATACCCCGCCCGGCCCCGATTTGTCGCAGCGGGGGCGTGAGGAGGCCCGGCAGGCGGCGGCGTTTCTGGCCGAAAAAACCGTTGAGCATCTGTTTGTGTCGCCCTTTGCCCGCACCAGCCAGACGGCGGAAGAAATTGTGGGCATGTTGCCCTTGCAGGTGAGCTTTACGCGATTGGTGCAGGAACACGGGCCGGGGGAGACTCAGGAGCAGGTGCGTGAGCGCATCCGCGAGTTCCTCGCCGCCGCCGAAGACTCACCGCTGGCGCGGATTGGCGTGGTGAGCCATGGTTCGCCGGTGCGCCAGTTGCTGCATGAACTCACCAACAATAGCCTGGATTTAAGCAAACATGTCTACAACGGCGGCAACCCTGCGCCAACATGTGGCATCTGGCACCTGCGCCGCGAGGGCCAGGTGTGGCGGGCGGAGCTGGTGTTTAAGCCAGTGTAGGGGGGCAGAAAGGAGAGTAGCTATGGACGATACAAAACAATCTTACCGTTTAGACAGATCAGCAATTGCCGTTGTAAATCTGGATGAGGAGCCTGGTGACGCCCAGTTCTGGCTTACCAGGTCATCAACTGAACGCCTTGCCGCCCTAGAGTTTATGCGACAGACACTGTATGGCTACAATCCAACTACCACCAGACTTCAAAGAATTCTTACAATTACTCAACGACCAGCAGGTTGAGTATTTATTGGTTGGCGGATATGCAGTTGCATATTACGGCTACCCTCGCGCAACAGGTGATATTGATTTCTGGCTGCGGTTGATCTAGCCAATGCAACTCGTATTGTCCAGGTTTTGAATAAATTTGGATTTGGAAGCAGCGGCGTTACACCTGAAACATTTCTCCAAGAAAATAAAATCATTCAGATGGGTGTACCACCAATGAGAATTGACCTCTTTACGACATTGTCAGGTGTAACTTTTGATGAATGTTATGCCCGGCGAGTGCAGGATGTCATTGATGGTGTTGCTGTCAATATCATCAATTTAGCAGACTTGCGAGTAAACAAGCAGGCTAGTGGTCGTCTCAAAGACCTTAATGACCTGGCTCAACTTCCATAGCCTCAGTGGTTTTCTTATCTACCAACCCACGGTAATACGCACACACCTCCCGCAGCACGCAGCGCTCGCACAGCGGGCGCTGGGCTTTGCACACCAGCCGCCCGTGCTGAATCATGTTGAGGTGAAAGGCGTAGACCGCCTCGGCAGGCAGAGCCGCTTCCAGCATAGTGTGGGCTTTCTCGGCATTCACCTTTGGGCCAAGCAGCCCCAGCCGCAGACTCACCCGATGCACATGCGTGTCCACCGGCAGGGCGGGCAGCCCCAGGGCGAACATCAGCACGCAGGCTGCCGTTTTGGGGCCAACGCCATCGAGCGAGAGCAGCCAGGCCCGCGCCTCGTTTAGTGGCAACTCGGCCAGGAAATCCAGACTTAGTTCGCCTCGCCGCTCCAGAATAGCCCGCAGGGTCTGCTGAATACGGGGCGCTTTGACATTCCCCAGGCCCGCCGGTTTGATCACCTCGTAGAGTTCGCCCGTCGGCGCTTCCAGCACTGCCTGCCATGTGGGGTAAGCCTGCCGCAGGGCACGGTAGGCCCGCCCGCTGTTGCGGTCGCTGGTGTTTTGCGACAGGATGGTCATCACCAGTTCATCGAGCGGGTTGCGCCCACCGCGAAAGCGACGCGGCCCATAGGCCTCGGCGAGCAATGTGTGAACGTGAGCGATGTGTTCGTGATTAACTGACATGGAGATGATTGACGATTGACGATTGACGATTGACGATTGACGATTGACGATTGACGATTGCCGGTGCCCGTCCGGGCGGCGCGAAGCGCTTTTGACGATTGCCGGTGCCCGTCCGGGCGGCGCGAAGCGCTTTTGACGATTGACGATTACGCAGTACTCAGCACTCAGCACTCAAGACTTGATTCACGTTTCACGCACCACTCATAACTCGTAACTCGTAACTCGTAGCTCGAACTACCTTCCGATGACTCGTCGCACCAGCGCGACTTCGGGCTGGCCGATGGCACCCAGCAGCGTCAGCGCCCCGGCATAGGCCAGCGGGGCCACCAGTGCCGCCAGCAGGGGTGCGCCCCAGCCCAGGTCGCTGGCCCGCGCCATCAGCAGTAGCATCACCAGGGCCATAAATAGCGCCGCCAGCAGGGGCCGCCAGGCCAGTTGCAGCAGTGGCGGCAGCAGCCCTTCCCGCCGCAGCCGTGGCAGAAACACCGCAAACAACACCAGTTCCGACATGATTGTAATCAAGCTGGCGGCATAGAGGCCAAAGCGCGGTACCAGCAGCAGGTTGGCCACCAGGTTAAAGCCTGCCCCAATCAGAAAGGCCCTGGTAATGGCTCCCTGCTGATTGATGGCGATCAGCACATACTGCACCAGCCCATTGAGAAACGAGAAGGGCAGGAACCAGGCCAGGATCAGCAGCACATGGGCTGCGATGGGCATGTATTGCGGCGCGTTGGCGCGGGTAAAAAAACGCACCAGGTCGGGCGACAGGACGCTGAGACCTGCCGCCAGCGGAAATGCCAGCAGCCAGAGCGCCTGGAGGGTGCGGTTTTGGGCCGCAGCCAGGGCTGCCCGCTCGCCGCCCGCCCGCCGTGCCAGCGTCGGGAAGACCGCAAAAATCACCACCGGCGGCAGAATCAGTGCGATGTTCAGAATCAGATAGGCCGCATTATACTGCTGCACCAGCAGGTCGCCGTTGCCTGGCCCCAGGGCTTTGATGATAAAGGTGTCGAAGCGAAAAAAGACCACGCTGAGCAGGTTGTTGAGCATCAGCGGGAAGGCCGTGGGCAGCAGCCAGCGCATGGTGGTGCTATCCCAGGCCAGCGTGGGCGGAAAAAAATCGCGCCGTTGCAGCACAAAAAAGATCAGCGCGGTGATGCTGGAGACCAGCACGGCAGCCCAGGCCAGCCCCAGAATGCCAAAGCCGAGCACAATGACGGCGATGCGGGTAGCAAAACTCAGCACGCCCGTCACGAATTCGATCACGGCGGGCACTTCCATGCGCTCGCTGGCGTTGTAGAGCGCTGTCACGGCGCCAGCATAAGCCGAGGGCACCAGCGTCAGCAGCAAAATCCAGATCGCCTGCTGGCCTTCAGGGCTGATCGCTTCACCCCAGCCCATGGTGCCAAGCAGGCCATAGCCAGCGATGAGTAGGGCAGCGATGGGGGCCGCCGCCACAACCACCAGCAGCAGCCGTAGCAGCAACGTCACCCCGAAGAGCCGCCGGGCCGCGCCCGCGTCACGGGCTACTTCGCGGGTGAGCAACACGCCCAGGCCAAACTCCGTCACCGTGCCGAGGTACTGGGCTACCAGCAGCGCCGCAATCGTGTACGGCCCAATCACGGTGGGCGGCAGCGTGGAAAGCAGCACCACCGCGAACACAAGATCGAGAGCGCGCACCAGCAGGCGCAGCGCCAGTGGCACCGCACTATTTTTGAAGATACGGCGGGCCGCGTTCTGCGGGTCGTCACGGTAGAAGCGCCGCCACAGCAGCACCGCCAGCAGCAGCAGCAACAGTGCCAGCGCTAGCCCGGCGAGAAAGAGGTACATGCGCATGAAGCGATTGATGATTGACGATTAGCGATTGACCGGAGACCGGAGACCGGAGACCGGAGACGAAATGACAGGGTGACACGGTGACACCGTGATATGGTGAAATGCAAGATTCAAAGTGCGGCACTCAGCACGCGGCACTCAACACTCAGCACGCGGCACTCAGCACTCAGCCAGCCTTCAGCCTTCAGCCTTCAACCTTCAGCATGTTTCACGTGTTACCTCACTGCACACAATACTGCTCATCGCAGATCACTGTCACCCCGACCGCAGGGAGGGGTCTTCAATGCACAGCCATGCAGATTCCTCCCTGCGGTCGGAATGACATGGCGTGCATGGTAAACAAAGCCACGTTGATTTCAACGCACCTGGGTTTCATGCGTCACACAGCACCCGTCGCGTTCGCGGCTCGTGAGCTTGCCTGTCCTGCTCCTCGTCAAGCTCGGAAACCGGCATCGAAGGGACGAACGGCAGGGCAGGCTCAGCCTTCAGCCTTCAGC
>JALONX010000634.1 GCA_025454695.1 Chloroflexaceae bacterium | reverse complement strand
GCTGTGACAAGATGACACGGTGACACGGTGACACGTGTTTATCACCAATAGTTGACACCTATGACGCTTCGATTATACAAAAGGTTGCAGGAAGACAATCACCGCAGAGACACAGAGAACGCAGAGGATAGGCAGGACATGCAGTTCTCCGCGTCCCCTTCGATTCCTCAGGGCAGGCTCCGCGCCTTCGGCAGTGAAACTTCATGACTCGCTGATGGTAATGCGGGTGATGGTTTCGCCGGGACTGCGGGCCGATTGAGGATCGCGCAGCGGAATGCTATTGACGATGTCCTGGCCTTCCACCACCTTGCCAAAAATGGTGTACTGCTTGTTGAGCCAGGGCGCGGCAGCGGTGGTGATGAAGAATTGCGAACCGGCGCTGTTAGGGTCGGCGGCGCGGGCCATGGCTAGCACCCCTGGCGTGTCAAATAGTAGCTTGTCGCTGAATTCGCCGGGAACGTTGTAGCCGGGGCCGCCCGTGCCGGTGCCGGTCGGGTCGCCGCCCTGGGCCATAAAATCTTTAATAACGCGGTGCCATGTGAGTCCGTCGTAGAAGCCTTCACGGGCCAGAAACACAAAGCTGTTCACCGTTTGTGGGGCCACACTGGGGTAAAGTTCGGCCTTGATGGTGCCACGGGGCGTTTCAATCTGGGCGTGATATGTCTTCGTCGGGTCAATCGTCATTTCGGGCCGACTGTTGTAGCGTTTCGCTGCCATTGCGTTTCCTTTCTGCACTCATCGCACCGGGTCATTCCCAGGCACGTGCAGGGGCAGTATACCACGGTGCAGTTGGCAGTTGGCAGTTGGCAGTTAGCAGCCTGCCCTGAGCAAAGGCGAAGGGTTGGCAGTTGGATCACGGTACGCATCACGTTTCACGCTCTCTGCGTCTCTGGGCCTTTGCGCCTCTGCGTTTATGAGTCTCCTTCACCCCCGTGCGGCTAGCGCCCGCAGCGCGTCGGCGTAGCCCATGGCGAAGAGCTTGTGGTGGGTGGCCAGTTCGTAGTCCACCATCCATTCCAGCGGCATGATCTCTTCCGGGGCGACGACGGTGGGCAGGCGGATTTGCCGCAGCGAAACCTCGGCTCGTTCCGAGTCTGTCAGGCCCGCGTCACCGGCGACGGCAGCCAGGCGTGAGGCGATGGCCGCCAGCTGATTGCGGTGGTGCAGCATCTCAAAAGCCACGCGGTAGGAGGCCAGCAGGGCCCAGTCGAGGGTGAGCGTGAGGGCCTGCACCAGGTCTTGCGGCATGGGCCGGGTTTTGGCCCGCATGGTGGCAGGGTCAGTTTCCCAGGGTGTCATCATCACCACAATAATGTCCAGATCGGCGTCCCCCGCCAGGTCAATCACCGGTTCCAGCGGCGTGTTGGCGATCACCGCGCCGTCCCAATATTTGCCACCGCCAATCTCCGTCCAGGGGTAGACGATGGGGATGCTGCATGAGGCAATCAGGTGATCCACGCCGAGGGTGTCGGCGGGGCGTCCGTTCAGGTCACGGTTGCAGAAAATCTGGAGGGTGCCGCTTTGCAATTCAGTGGCGGTGAGCAGCAGGGCCGGGGCGTGGGCGCTGTTGAGGCGAGGAAAATCCATCCACCCGTCAATGGTTTGCCGCCACGGGGCGGTATCGAGCAGGCTGCGGAAGGGGCGCGAACGAAACATGCCGTTGAGTCGCTCCCACATGCCAGGGCTGTCGTCAGCCAACGTTTTGTCGGGCGTTCCGTGTTGCGTTTCCGAGGTCAGCAGGCTATGCAGCAGGAAATGGGCGAAGGGGCGGGCTAGTGGCGGCAGATCAGTTGAGAGACGATGGACATCTTCGGTTTGCATCTCGCACCAGCGGGCCTTGAGCTGCTCCACCGTGAGGCCCGAAGCCAGGGCGGCAGCGTTGACGGCACCAATCGAGGTGCCCGCGATAATGTCTGGCCCTTTGCCATCTTCCATCCAGCCAGCAGCAACCAGAGCCTCGATCACGCCGACGTGGTAGGCCCCGCGTGCGCCCCCACCAGAAAGCACCAGGGCCGTTTTGCGGGTTGTCATTCTTGCCTCCTGCGAATAGTCCCCAATCTTCAACCACGACCTTTAGCACGGAAACTGCACTACCTCACATGCACACCCTGGCGCTGCCAACCCTGCACGGTTGCAATGCCGTCCTGCAACGTGGCACGGGTTATAATTTCTTCCAGGGCTACGCCGAGGCTCACCACGGCCTGGGCCACTTCCGGGCGCACGCCCACCAGCACCACCTGGGCACCAAGAAGCCGGGTGGCCCGCACCACCTGCACCAGCCCCTGGGCAACCTGCGTGTCCACAACGGGAACGCCAGTGATGTCGAGCAAGAGGTATCTGGCCTTTTGGGTCTCAACCGCATGAAGCGCCCGTTCCTGCACATCAGCCAGGCGTGCGCTGTCGAGCGTGCCCACCAACGGCATCACCAGGGTTGTCGCGCTGATCGGTAGCACGGGGACACTCAGTTCGCTCACCACCGCCCGCTGCTCGGCCAGTTCTGCCAGCAGCTGCTCCTGCGCGGCAGCCCGGTCTTGCACTTCACGAAGGGCCACTTGCACCTCAGCAGTACGTTCGGCCACCCGCTGTTCCAGGCGGGCGTTCGCCTCGGCCAACGCTGTGGTTGCCGTTTTACTTGCACGAAAGCTGTTTTCAGTGATACGTGCCCCAACAAAACAGAAGAGCGTAAGCAACACGAGCACTCCACTGTTTGAGCCGAGAACTACGTACACACTGGTATCGCCAGAAAATAGCAGCAGCACCACCAGCACAAGCCCTACAATGTTGGCGACTAAGACAAGCCAGATTTGCCATGGCCGCAACACCAGGCTAGCTAGCACAATCGAAAGCGTTAGAGCCATTCCGGTCGCGGCAATGCCCCGGTTCGCTGGAATAACCGCAAGTGGGGAAACGATGAGAATCGCCAGCAGGATGCATGCGCCCAACCCGACCCATGCACGTCTGGCAGCAGCGATAGCTCCAAGTGAAAGCCCAGTGACGACAAAAGAGGCCAGGATAACCGATTCATCAGGAATATCTGGCGTCAGCAGCAGCAGTGGAGTCATAATCAGCGTAAACAGGATTAGACCCAGTGACAGCACAATAACTTGCCGAGCACGCCGTTCTAGCGTCGGATTGGTTGTACGGATAGTTGTTAACTGGCGGAAGATGGCACGCATGGTAAAGTTCTCGGGCTTTAGATATTGACTCACCAGGCCAGCATACTGGATAGCTGCGACGGCAGCATTACCAGCCGCATGTGGTAAGATGGGCGGCTATGCAGAGACGCAACAAGGAGGCAGTATGGGCTTGCTCAACGGAAAAAAGGGACTCGTTCTCGGTGTTGCTAACGACCACTCGATTGCATGGGGCATTGCCCAGGCCCTGCACCGCGAAGGTGCCGACCAGGGCTTTACCTACGTGGGCGAGGCCCTGGAGCGGCGGGTGCGCCCGCTTGCCGAAAGCCTGAACGCAAAGCTGATTGAACCCTGCGACGTAGCCAGCGACGAGCAGATTGACGCGCTGATGGCAAAGGCCCGCGATACGTATGGTCAGCTCGATTTTCTGATCCATGCGATTGGCTTTGCCAACCGCGACCACCTGAACGGCCCCTACATGAAGGTGGATCGGGCCGGGTTTCAGCTGGCGATGGACATTAGCGTCTACTCGCTCACGGCGCTGGTAAAGGCAGCCGACAGCATGCTCGCTCCGGGTGCCTCCATCCTCACCCTCACCTACCACGGCTCGCAGCAGGTGATGCCCAACTACAACGTGATGGGGGTGGCCAAAGCAGCCCTGGAGGCCAGCGTGCGCTACCTCGCCGCCGACCTTGGCCCAAGGGGCATTCGGGTCAACGCGATTAGCGCCGGGCCAATTCGCACATTGGCCGCCAGCGGCATCAGCGGCTTCCGCAGCATGCACAAGCAGTTCGCCGAGGCCGCCCCGTTGCGCCGCAATGTCACCATTGACGACGTGGGCAACACTGCCCTGTGGCTGTGCAGCGACCTGAGCAGCGCGGTGACGGGCGAACTGATTTATGTGGACGCGGGCTTCCGCAACATGGGGATGAGCACAGGCGAATAGCCGCAGACCACAACCGGGCAGAAACGCAGAGGCGCAGAGGCGCGGAGACGCAGAGGGTTGTAGGAGCGTAAGGGCGTGGTCACAAACCCACCCGCGATGCAACCGCCACGTGATAGGGGCGCGGTCTCCGCCTCGCCCGCGATGAGAACCCCGCATGCAATGCCCTAGGAGACCGGCACCTCAGCGCGTGAGT
>JALONX010000040.1 GCA_025454695.1 Chloroflexaceae bacterium | reverse complement strand
CGATGCCGCGCGAGGCGCCGGTGACCAGTGCAACCTTGCCCTTCATGCTCCAGCTCCCTGTGCAATGGCGGTGATGGTGTCGCGAATGGCCTGCTCGCCGGACAGCGTGTGGCTGACAGCGGTACTCGCGATGCGGCGGACGAGTCCGTGGAGGACCTTGCCGGGTCCGCATTCGACGATGTGGGTGGCACCGTAGCGCGATTCGAGCGCCTGCACCGTCTCGATCCATCGCACCGAATGTGTCAGCTGTCTGACCAGCACGCCGCGCACGTCGTCGCTGCTGCTGGTGGTATCGACCGTGACGTTGTGCACGACGGGGAACGCGGCGGGCGCGATCGGGACGCCCGCGAGCGCGCGGCCGAGGGGCGCCTCCGCAGGGGCCATCAGAGCGCAGTGCGCGGGCACGCTCATGGGCAGCAGGATCGCGCGTTTCGCGCCCAGGGCCTTGCACCCTGCGATGGCACGCTCGACCGCGGTCCTGTGACCGGAGATGACGATCTGTCCGGGGGCGTTGAGGTTCGCGGCGGAGACCACTTCCCCCTGCGCAGCGTCGCGGCAGGCGGTGGTGATCTGGTCGGGATCGAGGCCCAGCACGGCGGCGATACCGCCCTGCCCTTCAGGCACGGCGGCCTGCATGGCCTCCGCGCGGACGCGCACGATGCGCAAGGCCTCCGCGAAAGGCAGCGCGCCCGCAGCGACCAGTGCGGCGTACTCGCCCAGGCTGTGGCCGGCCGCCACGTCGGGCGCCGGCCCGCCCGCGGCCCGCCAGGCGCGGTAGACCGCGATGTCGGCTGCGAGCATCACGGGTTGGGTGTTCACCGTCAGGCCCAGCGCCTCTTCCGGACCGGCGTCGATGAGCGTCCACAGGTCGGTGCCGAGCGCCGCCGACGCTTCGTCGAGGGTGGCCCGCACGTCGGGAAAGCCGGCATAGTCGCGCAGCATGCCGACCGACTGCGAACCCTGACCGGGAAAGACGAACGCGATAGTCATGGAACGAGTTCCGTTGTGGTTGCGGGGGCCGCGCCTACCAGCGCAGGAGGATCGCGCCCCAGGTGAAGCCGCCCCCCACGCCTTCGAGCAGCACGTGCTGGCCGGGCCGGATGCGACCGTCGCGGACCGCTTCGTCCAGCGCCAGGGGAATCGACGCTGCGGAGGTGTTGCCGTGCCGCGCGACGCAAGCGACCACGCGATCCATGCCGAGCCCCAGCTTGCGTGCGGCCGATTCGATGATGCGGATGTTCGCCTGGTGGGGAATGAACCAGTCGATGGCCGAGGCCTCCAGTCCCGCGTCGGACAGAACCTCGTCCGCGACCTCGGCCAGGGCCTTGACCGCGATCTTGAAGACCGTGTTGCCGTCCATGCGGACGAACGGATCGCCGGTGACCTTGCCGTTCTCGACCGCACCGGGCACGCACAGGATGCCAGTGTGGCTTCCGTCCGCATGCAGGCGCGATGCGAGGATGCCTGGCGTCTCCGAAGCCTCGACCACGACGGCCCCTGCGCCGTCACCGAACAGCACGCAGGTGCCCCGGTCGGTCCAGTCGAGCAGGCGCGTGAAGGTCTCGGTGCCGACGACGAGCGCGCGCTTCGCCTTGCCGGCGCGGATGTAAAGCTCCGCCATCGAGAGCGCGTAGACGAATCCGGTACACACCGCCTGCACGTCGAAGGCCGCGCATTCGCCGGCCCCGAGCTTCGCCTGGAGCAGGCAAGCCGTGCTGGGGAAGGTCATGTCCGGCGTGGTGGTCGCCACGATGATGAGATCCAGGTCCTGCGCCGTGATTCCGGCGGCTTCGAGGGCGCGCCGCGCCGCATGGACGGCGAGATCGCTGGACTTCTCGTGGTCGGCCGCGACGTGGCGGGCACGGATGCCGGTGCGCGTCGCGATCCACTCGTCGGAGGTCTCGACGAACTTCGCAAGGTCGTCGTTCGTGAGGATCTTTTCGGGGAGGTATGAGCCCGTGCCAGTGATGCGCGCGTGAATCACAGTGCGGCGACCTCCAAGGCGTCGTTGTCGGGGTCGAGCCGCTGGCGGATCAGTTCGAGCAGATTGTTGCGGGCCTCATCGTACGCACGTTCGATGGCGAAACGGAATGCGAAGTCGTCCGCGGAGCCGTGGGATTTCACGACGATCCCCTTGAGACCCAGGAGGCTCGCCCCGTTGTAGCGGCGGTGATCGACGCGGTGCTTGAAGCGGTTGATGATGGGCAGCGCGATGAGCGCGGTCATCTTCGTGAAGAGACTGCGCCTGAACTCCTCGCGCAGGTACACGCCCAGCATCTGGGCCAGTCCTTCGGAGGTCTTGAGCGCAACGTTGCCGACGAAGCCGTCACAGACGACCACGTCGGTGGTGCCCTTGTAGATGTCGTCGCCTTCCACGTTGCCGTGGAAGTTGAGCGTGCTCGCCCTCAGCAGATCGGCGGCCTCCTTGACGACGTCGTTGCCCTTGATGTCCTCCTCCCCGATGTTGAGGAGGCCGACGGTGGGGCGCTCGATGCCGTCGATGGCGCCGAGCAGCGCCGAACCCATCATCGCGAACTGCAGCAGATGCTGCGGCGTGCAGTTCACGTTGGCACCGAGGTCCAGCATGACCGTGCGGCCTCGCCGCGTGGGCAGAAACGATGCGATCGCGGGACGCTCGACGCCGGGCAGCATCTTCAGCACGAATCGCGCGATGGCCATCAGGGCACCGGTGTTGCCCGCACTGACACAGCAGTCGGCCTCGGCAGCCTTCACCATGTCGATGGCGACGCGCATCGAGGAGTCCTTCTTGTAGCGCAGCGCATTGGCCGGAGGCTCGTCCATCGCAACCGTCTCGCTTGCATGGCGCACCACCAGTCGCGCGCTTTCGGTGGCGCCGGCGCGCTGCAGCGTCTGACGCAGGATGTCCTCCTGGCCGACGAGGATCATCACGACATCCGGATGGGCACCGGCGAAGGCGACCGCAGCCGGCACGGTGACCGACGGACCGTGATCCCCTCCCATGCAATCGATGGCGATTCGGACGCTCACGTCCCTAGGATGAGACCTGGTTGTCGTGGAATTCGGCGGTCCGGCGGGCGCCGCGAAGGCCGGTCACGACCGGCACGTACCGGGAGACACGGGGTGGATTCCCGGCCGGCGCGACTGGCCGGCGGGCACGCACCCCGCCATAGAGGGCATGCAGATCAGTCGGACTTCGTCTTGAGCACTTTGCGGCCACGGTAGTAGCCGCTGGGGCTGATGTGGTGACGCAGGTGCGTCTCACCCGTGGTGGGCTCGACCGCCAGGGGCGGGTTGGTCAGGAAGTCGTGGGAGCGGTGCATCCCGCGCTTCGACGGGGACTTCTTGTTCTGCTGGACTGCCATGTCATTCTCCTTCGCGTCCGCCAGGACGCCAATCAATGCAATTCGGGTCCGGAGTCCTGCGTGCCGGCGGGCGCCTCGCACCCGCCCGGCGGATGCCGCGGTGCCATGGGCAGCGCAAGCAGGATCTCCTCTTCCACCAGGTCCAGGGGGGCAACCCCTTCCTCCCGGGGGAGATAATCCACATCGTCGTCTTCGTCCTGCACCTGCGCCAGCCCGGCGGCCGGCAGAAACACCAGGGTCCGCTCCGAGTGCAGGTCGATCTCCACTTCGCCGAGGCAGCGCTGACAGGTGACGGTCAGCACACCCGACACGGCGAGATCGATTGCCGGCTTCTCGTCCTTGCGCAGGTAGCCCCGCAACTCGTAGCCGACGTTTGCCTCGGGGTTGCGGGACACCTCCGCCAGCCGCTGGAGCTCCCCGGCCTTCACCCGCCCCTGGACACTCTCGCCAAGGCGTGCGAACTGCACTGGGTCTACTCTCTCCGGCGTGGACATAAGCGCGCAATAATACGGGCATTTCCCTGTCTGGTCAAAAGGCTACCCCCGAATGTCGCAGCGCCGCCTCATCCTTGCCTCCACCTCACCCTATCGCCGGGAACTGCTGGGCCGCCTGCGGATTGCCTTCGATGCCCGGCCACCGGGAACCGATGAATCGGCCCGCGCGGGCGAGGCGCCCCGCGACACTGCGCTCCGACTGGCGCGCGAGAAGTCGGCGGCACTGCAGGCGGCCGATCCGGAGGCGGTGGTGATCGGATCCGACCAGGTGGCCGCTCTCGGCGAACTGCGCCTGGGCAAGCCGGGTGGCCGGGATCGCGCCATCGCTCAGCTGGAACAGGCGAGCGGCCGGACCGTGGAGTTCCACACGGCCGTATGCGTCGGCTGCGCCGCCACCGGCAGGCAGGAAGCGGGGGTCGACACCACCCGGGTGCGGTTCCGAGTTCTCACCCGCTCCGCAATCGAGCGCTATGTGGACGCGGAGCAACCTTTCGACTGCGCCGGAAGCGCGAAGGCCGAGGCTCTGGGTATCGCCCTGGTGGAGTGCATCGAAAGCTCGGACCCCACGGCCCTGATCGGTCTGCCCCTGATCCTGGTGACCACGGCCCTGACCGCCCACGGATTCGTGCTCCCGTGACCGCCGTCGCCGGCTCGGCCGAGGTCCGGAAGGGCCGTCTGTTCCTCGTCCCCATGCCACTGGGTGACGTGTCTCCCGCAGGCGCGCTGCCGCCCGCGACCGTTTCGGTCATCGTCGGTCTCGGCCACTTCGTGGCAGAGAGTGCACGGACGGCCCGGCGATTCCTCACCCAGCTTCCTCTGAGCGCCCCCGTCCAGAGTCTCGTCATCGAGGAACTGAACGAACACACTCCACCCGCTGCCGTGCACGCCCTGCTTGCACCGTTGCTCGCCGGTCACGACGTGGGGCTCGTGTCCGAAGCCGGCTGTCCCGTCGTCGCGGACCCGGGGTCCAATCTCGTTCGAGCCGCCCATGCGGCGGGAATTCCGGTGACACCCCTGGTCGGGCCCAGCGCACCCCTGCTGGCCCTGATGGCCTCCGGTCTGGGCGGACAGGCCTTCCGGTTCGCCGGCTATCTCCCGCAGGACGCTCCGGCCAGGCGGACGGCCATCCTGGAACGGCAGAAAGAGGCACGGCAGGGCGTTACCCAGATCTTCATCGAGACTCCGTATCGCAACGAGGCGCTCCTGAAAGGGGAGGATGGTATGCTGACTGTTGATCAAATTATCACCCATGTGGAACAGGTGATTGCCGAAGACCGCTTGAGTGGGAATGCCGAGGGCCTGCGCCGGACGCAACTCGGACTGACGCTGCTGATGGGTGCGGCGAAGTCGGCGGGCGACAAGGAGCTGGCGCGGCGCTTCCAGGCGCTGGCGGCCATGGCGGCGAACAAGCAGGAGGAGTTGGGGGCGGAGGATTAAGATGGGCTACGCTGCCTCCCTCAACGACATTCAAGCCGCTCGCAGCCTGTTGCGGGATGTGATTGTGGCGACGCCGCTGCTGCCCGCCGAACGCCTGTCGGAAGAACTCGGTGCCCGCATCTTTTATAAAACCGAAAACACCCAGCGCAGCGGCTCGTTCAAAATTCGCGGGGCCTACAACACCATCTCGCGCCTGGCCGCCAGTGAGCGGGCACGCGGCGTGATTGCCCCCTCCGCCGGAAACCACGCCCAGGGGGTGGCCCTGGCAGCCCGGCTCAACGGGGTAAAAGCCACGATTGTGATGCCCGAACGGGCACCGCTGACCAAAGTGGTGGCTACCCGCCGCCTGGGGGCCGAGGTGATTCTGCACGGGGCCAGCTTTGATGACGCCGTGGCCCACGCCCGCGAGTTGCAACAGGATTGTGGCTTCACCTACATTCACGCCTTCGATCATCCACATGTCATCGCTGGGCAGGGCACGATTGGCCTGGAACTGGCCGAGAGCCTGCCGGATCTCAATCTGCTGGTGGTGCCAATTGGCGGCGGCGGTCTCATCAGCGGCATTGCCCTCGCCGTTAAAGTCCTGTGCCCGGATGCACGGATTGTGGGCGTGCAGGCGGCAGGCTGTGCCCCCGTTTCGCCATCGTTGCAAGCAGGCCAGCCATGCACCTCGCCCACTGCCCACACCATCGCCGATGGGATTGCCGTGAAGCGCCCCGGCGAGATGACGCTGCCGATCATCCGCGACCTGGTGGATGATGTGGTGACGGTGGAAGATGACGAGATTGTGCTGGCGATTGCCCACGCACTGCAAAACAGCCGCATGCTGGTGGAAGGTGCGGGTGCAGCGGGCGTGGCAGCACTGCTGGCGGGCAAAGTTGGCCTGCGCCCCGGCGAGGTAGCCGCGACGGTGCTGTGCGGCGGCAATATTGATGGCAATCTGCTAGTACGGGTGATCGAGCAAGCCATGGTGCGGCAGGGGCGCTACATTCTGCTGCGCACCACGGTGGATGACCGGCCCGGCAACCTGGCCCCGCTGATTAACAAAGTGGCGGAGGCCGGGGCCAACGTGGTGGACATCTACCACCGCCGGGCAGCCTGGCTCGGCCCGGTGGATCGGGTAGGGATTGAACTGGTGCTGGAAGTGCGCGACCTCGGCCATGGCGAGGCCGTCTACCAGCACCTGGAGCAGGCGGGCTACCACCTGGAACGGGGCGACGGCGTGGCATGGCCGACGTGAAGCAGCGCTCGCAAAGGCACAAAGACACAAAAACACAAAGAGGACTCGCACCATCCCGCTTGTCTGCAAGTCCTTAGCGAACTTTGCGGCTTTGCGAGCGCTACTGTAACATCATTGTGAGGAACCGAACATGATTGAGCAGCAAACCGAGGTGCAAGCAGCCGAACAGCGGCTCAAGATGAGCTACGAGGAGTTCCAGGCATGGGACGGCGCTGCCCACGCCGAGTGGGTTGATGGGGAGGTATTGGTGTTTATGCCGCCGTTAACATTACATCAGGAATTAGTCGGCTTCATCTACACGTTGCTTAATGTTTATGTCAACACATTGGGACTGGGCCAGGTGCTCGTGGCACCATTGGAAATGCGCCCCGCGCCCGATGGCAACGCCCGCGAACCGGATGTGCTGTTTGTGTGCCAGGAGCGGCTACACCTGCTGGATAAGCGGCGGCTAGCCGGGCCTGCCGACCTGGTGGTGGAAGTAATCTCAGAAGAGAGTGTGGCCCGCGACCGGGTAGACAAATTCTACGAGTATCAGGAGGCCGGGGTGCAAGAATACTGGCTGATTGACCCGCGCCCCGGCAAAGAGCGGGTGGATTTTTACCAACTGCTGCCCAACGGCAAGTTCCAGGCCGCCCTGCCCGACAGCGAAGGGCGCTACCATGCGGCGGCGCTGCCGGGCTTCTGGTTTAAGCCCGACTGGCTGTGGCGCAGCCCCTTGCCCAACCCGTTGCGCTGCATGCTGGCGATTGCGCCCGCCGCCCTCCGTGACGCGCTTGCAAACGACGAAACGTTATGAACAATCCCTTTCTCCAACGCCTACGCCAGTTTCGGGCCGTGGAATTTCGGCTGCTGGTGACGGTGCTGCTCTTTTTTGCGGCGGGCTACCTGCTGCTGGTAGCGGTGACTCGCGAACAGGATTTTGCTCGCACGGTGCCCGGCATTGTGAGTCTGCTCTGGCCGGTGATGCCGCCATTGCTGCTGTTTCTGGCCGTGTCCATTGGCCTGAGCTTTCGCCACCCCCGGGCCGACCAGGTGTTGTTGCCGCTGGTGGCGCTGCTGTCGGGGCTGAGTCTGCTCTTTATCACCAGGCTGGAACCGAGCTTAAACGCCCGCTTCGGCACCATCTACGAGGGCGTTGCGGGCAAGCAGCTCACATGGGTGATGCTTGGCATCATCGGTATGTCGGCTATCATCTTCGTGCCCTGGGATCAGATTTTTATCCGCATCCAGCGCATGAGCCTGATGGACTGGCTCGACCACCACCGCTATGCCTGGTTGGCGGCGGGTATGTTGCTTATTCTGCTTACCTTCGTCTTCGGGGTAGACCCAAACGGCAGCGGGGTGAAAGTCTGGTTCAACTTCGGTTTGTTCTACTTCCAGCCCTCCGAACTGCTCAAAATTATCATGGTCATTTTTATGGCCTCCTACCTGAACGAGCATCGTGAGGTGGTGGCCGGGGGCTACCGCCTTGGCCCGCTGACGCTCCCGCCGCTGCCCTACCTGGTGCCATTGTCGGCCATGTGGGGCATTGCCATGGCCACCATCGTTTTTCAGCGCGACCTGGGGGCGGCCCTGCTGCTTTTTGGGGTGTTTCTGGCCATGCTCTACGTGGCGACGGGGCGAGGGCTATATGTGCTAGCGGGCATCCTGGCCTTTGCGGCAGGGGCCTACGTGCTCTACCAGATTGTGCCGATTGTGAAGCTGCGGGTTGGCGTGTGGCTTGACCCGTGGGCGACGGCCCAGGCCAGCGGCTACCAGATTGTGCAGGCGATCTATGCGCTGGCCTCTGGCGGCGTGTTTGGCTCGGGGCTAGGCCAGGGAGTGCCTGCGGTTGTCCCCGCCATTCACACCGACTTTATTTTCACTGCTATTGGTGAGGAAATGGGCCTGATCGGCACGCTGGCCGTGCTGATCGCCTACATGCTGCTGATCTTTCGGGGTTTTCACATTGCCCTGGCCATTCCAGGCCGCTTTCGGGGCTTCGAGCAGCTGTTTGCAATTGGACTCACAACTATTCTGGCGGTGCAAACCATTATTATCGTTGGCGGCAACCTGCGCCTCATCCCGCTCACCGGCATCACGCTGCCCTTTATCTCCTACGGCGGCTCTTCTGTCTTGATTAACTTTATTATCGTTGGCTTACTGATGCGGATTTCTACCCAGAAGGTGTAGTGTATACGACAGACACGTAGGGCTGGCTTGTATTGACACCAGTTACGCGGTTACTTGCTTAGCTGGAAGTTTAGCGGTGTGTTTACGGCATTTCTTTGGAGGCACTGCTCCGCCTTGTCATTCCGACCAGCGGGAGGAATCTGCATGGCGAGGCGCTGAAGACCCCTACCGACGGTCGGGGTGACACGGTGATGCACTGCTTAAACAGACTATAGTAGCAGCCTCAACCTATCCTCATCAGGCCCCTGGGAGCAGCGGGGCGAACAGCAGGCTGCGTTAAAGCGCATCGCCAGCCCACAACAACGCCAGAATTCCTGCTTCGTTCCTCACCCTATCTCCGTGTTCGCTCACGCTTCGGCACAGATCATGCAAGCTGTTACTGATACCTCAGGGAAGCGGTAGCGCAGGTTGTAGTCGCTTCGACGCGCCTGTTCAGCCATTCTCTGTGCCAAAAGCGATGGCGTGCCACAGCGCACCCGTCGCTCCAAAGGAGACACGAAATGACTGACCTCCTTGTCATTGATCATGTGGCAAAGTCGTTTGCCCAGACCGTTGCCGTGCGCGATGTGAGCTTTCGCGTCGGGGCTGGCGAGATTTTTGCCCTGCTGGGGCCAAATGGTGCGGGCAAAACGACGACGATCCGCATGGTGCTGAATATTTTCACGCCTGACCGTGGCACGATCACGCTCTTCGGGCAGCCCCCAGGCGCACAGGCCCGCGACCGCATTGGTTACCTGCCAGAGGAGCGCGGTCTGTACCGCAATCTAAACCTGCTCGACTGTCTGGTCTACCTGGCGGGACTCAAAGGCCTGCCCGCTGGCGAAGCCCGCCGCCGCCTGAGTGGCTGGCTGGAACGGTTTGATCTGGCGAACCACACCAGCAAAAAAGTTGGCGACCTGAGTCGGGGCATGCAGCAAAAAGCTCAATTTATTGCCGCGCTTGTGCATGAACCGGAGCTGCTGATTGTGGATGAGCCATTTGCTGCCCTTGATCCCGTCAACACAAGGCTGATTAAGGATGTTTTCTACGAACGGGCTGCCCAGGGCAGGACGACGATTATGTCTACTCACCAGATGCATCTGGTGGAAGAGCTGGCCGAGCGCCTGGTGATGATTCACCAGGGCGAGGTGGTGCTAGCGGGCACGGTGCGGGCAGTGCGCCAGCAGTTCGCCGCCAACGCGGTGCTGGTGGAGGGCCAGGGGCAGCTGGAGCGGCTGCCCGGTGTTGTGGCGATGGAACCGCAGGGTGAGAACGGCACCGTGCTGCTGCGCCTGGCGGATCAGACCACCCCGCAGCAGGTCTTCCGCGCTCTGGCAACCCAGAGCGCCTACACCGTGGAGCATTTCGCCGTTGCCCTGCCGACCCTGGATGAGATCTTCGTTCGGGTGGTTGGCGGCGAGCGGGCAGTGGAGGTGGGCGCATGAATCGCACCTTGCTGGTTGCCCGGCACGAGTACGGGCGGCAGGCCCGCCGTCGTGGCTTTCTGCTGGCCACCTTCGGCCTGCCGCTGCTGGTGTTTGCCGGATATACGCTGCTGTTTCTCTACCTGCTCAACAGTGTTCGGCCCGAAGCGAGCATCGGCTATGTCGATCCTGGCGGTTTGCTCACGGACGTGAGTCTGCCGGAACCCGCTGCCGGTGAAGACCCATGGGTGCCGCTCCAGCCCTTTGCCGATGAAGCGGCTGCCGAGGCTGCCCGCGCGTCTGGGCAGATTGCGGCCTATGCCGTTATCCCGCCGGATTATGCAACCAGCGGTGCGCTGACGATTTACGGCGTTGAAACGCTTTCGCCAAACGGGCGAACCACGCTGCAAGCGGCTCTCAATCGGGGGCTTCTGGCACAGGCCGGGACGCCGCCAGCGGTTGCGGAGCGGGCACTTGAGCCATTGGGCGAGATTGATGCGCGCACCCCAGCGGGCGCAGTCATCAATCAGCTGGCCCCGATTGGTCGCGGCATCGTTGCTATCATGGGAAGCCTGCTCTTCATGGTGACGATTTTCTTCTCCGCCAGCTACCTCTTGCAGGCCCTGGTTGAGGAGAAGGAGAACCGAACGATGGAGGTGGTGACCACCTCGATCACGCCCTGGCAACTGATTGGCGGCAAAACCCTGGGCCTGGGGCTGCTCGGGCTGACGATTGCGCTGGCCTGGCTCGGTGTGGTAGCGATAGCCTGGATGGTTGGCCGAGCCTTCTTCACCCCACTGCGGGAGGTGCCCTTGCCGCTTGACACCCTCGTGCCGCTGCTGTTTGTGCTGCCCCTGGGCTACCTGCTCTTCGCCGGGCTGATGGTCGCCATCAGCGCGGTGGTGACAACGGCTCAGGAGGGCCAGCAGTTCGCCGGAGTGGTGACACTCACGGCGGCGCTGCCGCTCATGGCCACGGCGATCTTCTTCAGCGACCCCAATGGACTGATTGCAACCTTCCTCAGCCTGTTCCCGCTCACGGCCCCGGTGGGCATGGCGTTGCGCCTGGTGACGGGCGCGGTGCCGCTGTGGCAACTCGTGCTGAGTGTGCTGCTGCTCGCGCTGGCGGCAGGGCTGGCGGTGTGGGGCGCGGCACGGATCTTTCGTGTCGGCATGTTGCAATATGGCAAACGCCTGAGTCTGCAAGACACGCTGCGGGCGCTACGCACACCTTGAGCGAGGAGAACACCATGCAACGAACACTCCGGGTAGCCGGACACGAATTTCTGCGCCATATACGGCGGCCCAGTTTTCTGTTCACGACCCTTTTTCTGCCGCTGGTGGTGGGGCTGGTGTTCCTACTCTCCAATTTCACAGATCAGCGTTCAACAGCCGACGCGCCCGCGCCGGAGACAACCGCACCAACCAGCGGCACACCCATTGGCTATGTGGATGCCAGCGGCCTGCTCCCACCGCCGTCAGCCGTTGCAACGGGGCGGCTACAGGCCTTTGCGGACGAGGCCAGCGCTCAGACGGCGCTGCAACAAAGCGACATCGTTGGCTACTACCGCGTTCCCGCCGACTACCTGACCGGGGGAATGGTGGGGTGGGTGGGCAACGCCGAGACCGGCCCGGAAGGCGAGGCTGCCATGCGGGAACTGCTCCGAACGGCTCTGCTGCGCGACAACCCGGTTCTGGCGACGCGACTCACCACGCCGCCAACCTTCCGCACGGTGCCAACTGAGCCGGACGGTGGCCCTGGCACGGCTACACCAGATGCGCAGCCCAACGCTGGCCCGGTTGCCTTCATCATCCCCTACGCCTTCGCACTGATTCTCTACGTGACGATTTTCTCCGCTGCTAGCTTTTTGCTCCAGAGTGTTACGGAAGAGAAGGAGAACCGCACCATCGAGATCGTGCTGACCTCGGTGCGCCCGCTCCAACTCCTGGCGGGGAAAGTGCTTGGTCTGGGCTTGCTGGGGCTGGTGCAGGTCGCCATCTGGCTTGGTTCGGGGCTGCTGCTTTTGCAGCTCAGCGGCGTGGCCCTGCCCAGTGGCACCGCGCTCGCCATCCCCTGGGTCGTCATCGCCCTGGCGATTGTCTATTACGTGCTGGGCTACCTGGTCTATGGTAGCCTGCTGGCAGCAGTGGGCGCAACCGTCACCAACGTCCGCGAAGGCTCCCAACTCGTGGGGCTGCTCATCATTCCCTGCATCATCCCGCTGTTCTTCCTGGGGGCGATCATCGCCCAACCCAACAGCCTGCTGGC
Source organism: Chloroflexaceae bacterium (assembly GCA_025454695.1). Classification (GTDB taxonomy): domain Bacteria; phylum Chloroflexota; class Chloroflexia; order Chloroflexales; family Chloroflexaceae; genus JALONX01. The sequence continues at coordinate 6,198 of JALONX010000040.1, read as the reverse complement.
CACCGTGCTGAGCCTTGTGCCGTTCACCGCTCCCATTACGATGATGATCCGCGTGCCGCTGACGCCGATTGCGCCGTGGGAAATCGCGGTGAGCGTGGTGCTCCTCGCCGTCACGGCAGCGCTATTGCTCTGGTTCGCGGCGCGGCTGTTTCGGGCCGGGGTGCTGCTCGCCGGGCAGCGGCTTTCTGCGCGGGCGGTGCTGCGAGCCTTGCGGGCCGCGTGAGATATGGAAACACACACGCCGCATGCAAAGCGATTGTGGCTTTGCATGCGGCACAAAAATAGCGTTGATTAGTCTGTACAGGACGTTTCCTTGTCCGCAACGATGCGCGTTGTCATTCCGACCACAGGGAGGAATCTGCATTGCCGTGCGTTGCAGACCCCTCACCTTCGTTCGGGGTGACAGGAAACGTACTACGAAAAGCCTTCGTTGATGGACTATTGACGCTACCCGCCTCGGGCCGCCCGGTAACGCCGTATCAGGCTGTTGGTTGAGCTGTCGTGGCGCAGTTCCGGCTCTGGCCCGCTGAGTTCCGGGATGATGCGCTGCGCCAGCACCTTGCCCAATTCCACCCCCCACTGGTCAAAGGCGTTGATATCCCAAACCACGCTCTGGGTGAAGACGCTATGCTCGTAGAGCGCCACCAGCGCCCCCAACACTTCCGGTGTGAGTCGCTCGGCCAGGATGGTATTTGAGGGCCGGTTCCCCGGAAAAGTGCGATGCGGCACCAGTTCGGCCTTTGTGCCTTCTGCCGCCACTTCCTGGGCCGTTTTGCCAAAGGCCAGTGCTTCGGCCTGGGCAAACATGTTCGCCATCAGCATGTCGTGGTGAGCTCCCAGTGGGTTGTGGCTGTGCAGAAAGCCAATAAAATCACACGGAATGAGCTTTGTTCCCTGGTGAATGAGCTGATAGAACGAGTGCTGGCCGTTGGTGCCCGGCTCACCCCAGAAGATCGCGCCGGTCTGGTAATCCACCGGCTCACCGCTGTGGGTCACCCGTTTACCGTTGCTCTCCATTGTGAGCTGTTGCAAGTAGGCCGGAAAGCGCTTGAGATACTGGTCGTAGGGCAACACCGCCACCGTGTCGGCATCGAAAAACTCGCCATACCAGAGATTAAGCAGGCCCAGCAGCACAGGCATATTCTGGCCAAAAGGCGCAGTGCGGAAATGCTCGTCCATCGCATGAAAACCCGCCAGCATGCGGCCAAAGCCCTCCGGCCCAATCGCAAGCATCGTCGAAAGGCCAATCGCTGAGTCCATCGAGTAGCGCCCACCGACCCAATCCCAGAAGCCAAACATGTTGTTCGTGTCAATGCCAAAAGCGCTCACCTCTTTGGCATTGGTGGAAATGGCCACAAAGTGGCGTGCCACCGACGCTTCGTCGGCCAGGGCGGCCAGCAGCCAGGCGCGGGCGGTTCGAGCATTGGTCATTGTCTCCAGGGTGGTAAAGGTCTTCGAGGCCACAAGAAACAGCGTCTCCTGGGGGTCGAGGTCGCGGGTGGCCTCAGCAAAGTCCGTTCCATCAATATTGGAAACAAAGCGGAGCGTCAGGTTGCGGTCGCTCACCTGACGCAGGGCTTCATAGGCCATCACCGGCCCAAGGTCGGAGCCACCGATGCCGATGTTCACCACATTGCGAATGGGCTTACCGGTGAAACCTTTCCATTCGCCTGAGCGCACCTGGTTGCTAAAGGCCGCCATGCGCTCAAGCACCGCATGCACCTGGGGCACCACATTCTCGCCATCCACCAGAATCGTTGCACCACGGGGTGTACGCAGGGCCACATGCAACACCGCCCGCCCTTCGGTGGTGTTGATCGTCTGGCCAGCAAACATCGCATCAATCGCCGCCCGCAAACCACAGGCATCGGCCAGGTTCAGCAGCAGGCCCAGGGTTTCATCGGTGATGCGGTGTTTCGAATAATCGAGAAACAGCCCCGCCGCCGTCAGCGTCAGCCGCTCGCCCCGCGTGGCATCCTGGGCAAACAGTTCCCGTAGGTGCAGTTCCTTCACCGCCCCGTAGTGTGCGGCCAGCTGGCCCCATTCGGGGCGTTGCGTTACCAGCGTCATATGTCATTCCTCCCCTTGAGTCTCAGGCCCTTCTTTCAGTTGCACAAGGTGCAACAAAGCATCGCCCTATTGTATCCTGAATTGTGGCGGCAGGTTGATACCTGCGGGCGAAATACGGTCACGTGCGGGAAAAGAAAATCACGGTGAGGTTATAGCTCTCCCACATCTTCACCGTGCCGCAGCTTTAACGAGCACCGCTCCTGGTTTACGAGAAAATTACTAACGTGCTGAAAAAACGAAATAGTGCAAACTGTACGGTTGTAACATGGTAGTACAGCGTCCCGATTAGACCTAAGCCTTACCAAATTACTACTCCTAGCCCGTAACAGGACTGGTGCCCTATTGTGGAATAGTCCTCCAGTCTGTTATGCTTGCTGGCGGAGCAGCAATTGAACCATCGGGTGCCATGGCGCATCATACTGTGCTGATAGTTGAAGATGACGACTCCATCCGCCTTAGCTTAATGACGCTGGTGCGTGGCTGCGGCTTTGATGTGCTAACAGCCGCCAACGGTGAAGAGGCGATTGTGGCGCTCACTTCGGCTCGTGTAGACATTGTGCTGACTGACCTGATGATGCCCCGGCTCGACGGGTACAGTCTCATCCGCTGGATGCATGCCAACGATCGTAATCAGCCGGTGGTGGTGCTGAGCGCCCAGAACACCTACGAGAATACCATCAAAGCGTTGCGGCTGGGGGCCTACGATTATATCGCCAAGCCCTTTAAGCTCGAAGATGTGGAGGCCTCGCTGCGGCGGGCCGAGGTGGTGATCGCCCGTCGCCAGGCCGATACCGCCCTGCACCAGCGCAACCGTGAACTGGCGGCGCTTAACGCCATCTCTGCTGCGGTCAACAGTTCACTGGAACTGGACGAAATGCTTACGCTGGCCTTGCAGGGTGGGCTTGTGTACATGGTCGGCAACGGCGAGCGGCTGCACCAGCACCGCACCTATGGCGAACTGGACGCATTGCTTCCCTTGCTGCCCCATAGCACGGCTCAGCCGGCCGAACCATGCACCGCCATTGGTGTGGTTGAAGTAACTCAACTGATCGGCAGCCCGGCACTGCTGGAACTGGCCAGCAACACCGCGCTGGCGGCGGTAGCCCTGCCCGTGAACGGCGTGGTTGGCGGTCTGCTGCTGCTGGTTGGTTCGTCGCCCACGGCGCTCAACCGGGAGCAGCTCGCACTGCTGGAGTCAATCGGCAACTACATCGGCGTAGGCATCAGCAACACCCGCCTCTACCGCCAGGTGCGCGACTCGGCGGCCCTGCTGGAAGAACTGGTGCAGCAGCGCACCCGCGAATTGCAGCGGAGCCGCGACCTGCTACGCACGATTTTTGACGGAATCCCCAGCGGCCTGCTAATGGCTGATAGCGACGGGCGCGTGCTAGCCACCAACCGCTCCTACGCCCGCCTGCTCGGCATGCAACCACAACGTCTGATTGACCAGAACTACGGCCAGATCTGGCGCAACGCCAACAGCGAAGGGGCCGCCACCCTGCTGGAACGCTGCATGAGCAGCGGGGAAGCGGTGAACCAGCGCGAGCGCCTGGAACGGCGTAATGCCCGTCCGGTTGTGTTAGATCACTACCTTTTTCCCGTTCATGATGGTGACGGAAATATTGCGCAGGTGATTGCCTACGTGGAGGACGTGACCGAGCGCCTGGCGCTGGAACGGGTGCTGGCCCAATCGGAGCAGCTGGCAGCGCTGGGCAAACTGGCGGCCAACGTGGCCCACGAACTCAACACGCCGCTGCTGGCCATTCGCGGCTGTCTGAGTCTCATCGGCAACCCGAAGGTAGATGCAGCCACCCGCAGCGAATACCAGGCTATGGCCGAAAGCGAACTGGAACGGGCGGCGGGCATCATCCACGGCATGCTCGAATTCTACCGTTCTGAAGGGAAAGACCGCGTCACCACCGACCTGAACAGCCTGATAAAGAAGACGACGCACCTGTTACGGGCCGAATGTGCCAAACACAACATTAACGTCGAGCTGAATCTCGATCCACTATTGCCGGCGATTGTGGCCGCACCCGACCAGATGAAGCAGGTGGTGCTGGGGCTGTTGATGAATGCGATCACAGCGTTGAGCCAGGGTGGGCGCATTACGATACAAACCCAGTTCGTTGCACCTGATGGGCAGATGTCAACTCTACAACAGCAAGTTCCCCAAAAGCCCTATGTGTTGCTGAGCACCCAGGACACGCGCAGCGAACTGCCCCAGAAGCTGCGTTCGCTCGTGTTTGATGATCTGGTGGCAACCAATGCCGATAGTGTGAGTCTGGGCCTGGCGATGATGCAAACGATTATTCGTGAACACGCCGGGACGATCAACCTGGAGCCGATCCAGGGTGGTGGTGCCCGCTTCACCGTGGCGCTACCTGCGGTGGCCGATGTTCAAGGCCAGTATCAGCGGCGCGCCGCAGGAGTGGGACGATAACGACGGGGCGGAGACGGCCAGGCAGCATTCAACCATTTTTTAACCCAACATCTTGGAAGAGGTAGTCCTATGAGCCAACCCCACATCCTGGTGGTTGAAGATGAAAATGTGGCCCGCCGCGTATTACACGCCATGCTGGTTCACGCTGGCTATGATGTTACCAGCGTTGGCAGTGGCGAAGAAGCGATTGAATTGCTGCACCAGCGGCGTTTTGATGTGTTGCTCACTGACTTGCAATTGCAGCAGGTCAGCGGCGTTGAAGTGATGGCCACCGCCCGCGAACGTGACCAGGAGATCGAGGTCATCGTGCTGACGGGCTATGCCACCCTGGAGTCGGCGATTGCCGCCGTGCGCCATGGGGCCTTTAACTACATCCTCAAGCCGGGCAAACCCGGCGAGATAGAGGCTAGCATTGCTGAAGCGCTCGGCAAGCGCCGCAGTCGGGCCGAACGCTCCGACTACCTGCGCCAGATGGGCCAGACGCTGATGCGCATGGCCGAAGGTGGGATGCAGCGCGAGGTGCCGCTGCTCGACGAAGATGTGGTGCGGCAGCTTGCGCCCGTGGCCACCGCCGCGCCCGCCGAAGCGCCCCGCGAACGACCCAGCGACCCACTCGTACATGTTGGCAATCTGGTGATTGACTTGCAACGGCACCTGGTGACGCAGGAGGGCAAATATGTACAGCTTTCCAGCGGCGAATTTAGCCTGCTGGCCTACCTGGCCCAGCGCAACGAACAGGTGATTTCGCCGCAGCAGCTGGTGCGCGAGGTGCTGGGCTACGATTGCAGCCCCCAGGAAGCCCGCGACCTGATCAAAGCCCGCATCTGGTCGCTGCGCCGCAAAATCGAGGCCGACCCCGCCGATCCCCGTATCATCGTCAGCGTGCGTGGCGTGGGCTACGTACTCACCACCACGGGGCGCGGCGCGTAGAGCGATGAACGAGGAGCGAGGAAGAACAGGCATCGTTCGTCGCGTGCATAGTTACCATGTGCGGCAACCGTAGTGCGGACTTCAGTCCACGTCTTGGCCTACACGCGGACTGAAGTCCGCACTACGCATGATCATGTAAACAGCGATAGCCACCTGCCAACTGCTAACTGCTAACTGCTTTCCTGACGCACAAAAGGGACACCGGACACTTCCCGGTGTCCCTTCCGCGTCTTTCGTACCTTTCGCGTTTCTTCGCGTCCTACATCTCCTCAGCCCAGGCCTCGTACAGCTCATCGCGGGACTTGATGCCCAGCCGGGGCAGCGCATGGTTAACGACGTAGGTCGCGCCTGCCAGCCGGTTTTCCCACATGGCCTGGTGGGCCTGGGGCAGCTCGGGCCAGCTCACCACCACCGGCTCGCCCACATTCAGCAGCCCGGCGCTGATCTCGTCGTTCAGCCGCACCACTTCGTAGGCGTTGGAAAGGTGTGTACCCCAGATGTTGGCCGTGGGCATGTAGATGCGGCGGTGGCGCGTCCACACCTGCGGCGCATAGAACGAGTAGCGCCGCTCGTCCAGGTTCTCAAAGTAGACCACCCGCCCGGTGAAGGGCTTAATCAGCATGGTGCTGGCGGCCAGCGTGTCGTGGCCCGCCCGCTCGATCACAATGTCTGGCGCACCACGGGGATTGTCTGCCGTGCGCAGGTGGGCGCCCACGGCGTTGCCAATCGGCTTAAAGGTGAAGTCCTGGAAGTGG
>JALONX010000633.1 GCA_025454695.1 Chloroflexaceae bacterium | reverse complement strand
CACAGGCCAGCGGAGGTGTGCGCCCGAGCAATGACATAATGTGTGAACACCACAATCGGCACAAAGAGCAATGCCGTCAGCGTCATGCCATACCAGAGTAGAATAAGGTAGGAACCGCCTGCCTGGAACTTATGCAGGACATCGCTTGTGGGCTGCCGCAGAATATCGGGATACTCGAATGCGATCTGAAGCAGCGTGAAGCACAGGGTGAATGCGATCGGAACCAGGATGAGTAGCATGCTGGCAAGGCGGCGAATGATGGTAAGACTCATAGTATCCTCCAGAATATAGTCAATAGTTGGGTTACAAAAGGTAGGGCCGCAAGACCTCCATCATGAGGTCAACACCTTCCTGCATATGGGGTGAGTCCACCACTTGCCCACCTACTTCCAGCGTGGGCAGCCAGAACTCACTGATCAACCAGCACAAGGTTGCCAACTGATGCATGGTGGTGGAACTAGCGGGTTGCCGTAGCACACCTGCGGCCACAAAGGCGGCGAAGAGTTCCTCGAAGCCGGTAAAGCCGCGCTGCCGCACCTCCTGGTAGCGGCGCTGAAGCACCTCATCGCGGCGCAAGAGGGCAATCAGCTCACGGTATAAGAAGCGATAGTCCCAGAGTACGAGAAAGTTGTTCGCGACCAGCCGCTGCAAATCATCCAACGTTGGCGGGCGATCGGTTGGTAAGGTAAAGAGTGAGTCCCAGGTTGCACTGAGTTGTTCAAAAATGGCCCGAATAATCTCCTCCTTGTTTCGAAAGTGGTAGTACAGGTTGCCAGGACTGATGCCAGCGGCGGCGGCAACATGGTTGGTGGAAACGGCAGCTGTGCCTTCAGCATTAAACAAGCGCCGGGCCGCCTCCAGAATGCGTTCCTTCGTTGTCATACGCCCCTCTGCTTTTGGAGTAAATGCTCTAAAATTATCATAGAGTATTTACTCTAATTTGTCAAGAGGGAATTTGGCCGTTTTTTATGAAGGTTACGCGGTGAGGGAGGAGCTGCGGCCCTCCAAACTTCACGCTATTGGAGCGATCGGGTAAATCTTGGCATTAAAAATCACACAGATGACGCAGATGAGTAAGAACCCAATCTACGTCATCTACGTCATCTGCGGATAAAATATACTGCGCTCGCACGCTGTGAAGGGTGGCATAATGCCGAATACGTTGCTATACTCTTTGTATCTTACTCCTTTCGTTTGCGGTCGATCGTACCGCTCCACCTATGTTTCACGTTTCGTGTGTCTGGCCCCGTAGTGGCGGTGATGCAGGTAATCGCAGCCGCAGTTCGGTTCCTGGCCCGTTGGCTGCCCGTGTGCTTCAACGCATTCCCCTCCACGAACTCCCGCCCGCAGCGCCGCGTGTGTATCCTCAACTTCGCCACTATCACGCTCTCCCGTTACCTCGTCAACTGCTCCAGTAAGGCAGATTTGTCCCATTCTGTCGTGTGCCGCTCAATTTTCCCGTTGCGGACGAGCGCAATGGTGATGCCGGTAAACGTGACTACCCGTTGCGTGGGTGCGATACCGACCCATGTGCCCTGGTGGGTTCCATGTGCCCGCCAGCGCATCACCACCCGCTCACCCTCGCTGATGGTCTCCTCGACCGTGTGAGTGATGTCAGGAAAGCAAGCCCGAAAGCTGCTGATAAAATCTCGGGCTGGGACAGCATCGCTGAACAGGGTGTCGGTCTTGTGCAAATCACCCCCGTTCCAGACTTCATCGAACAGGCGTTGCAGCACGGCGGCAGGTGAACTAATGTGTGTTCCCATCGTGATACTTCCTTTCTACTTATTGCGTTACTCCGGCGAAGCAGGCTGTTAACAAAAGCACCCACCACCTCCTTATTGAGTCCTGGTTACAACTATCAGAGACGACTCAGGAACGGTGCGCCGCCCGGTGACGGCGGGGCACAAAACAAAAATCCCACCTCCTCGGCAGGAAGTGGGATAAATTCAGCACAGGCTGAAATCAAGAACAACACAAAATGGTGTTGCGATATACGTTGAGAGTGCCTTTCAACCAGGGGCTATTGGGGTAGCCGAGTGTATCATGTGGAATGCCACTTGTCAATAGGGATTTTTTACGCGGGCAGGGGCAGTGTTCTTTTCCTCCGCATGACGCCCCTGAAGAGGTTTTATTTGGGTCATGTGTGGATTGTGATGGGTTGTCTTCTCGGCGTACCCATGCGCGACGTGAAACCCACCCATGTTAAGGACGACGGGGAACCAGCAGGTTGGACACCATCACCTGCACCGTCTGGCCCCGCTGGTTCAGCGTGGTGGAGCGCACCTTGACCACGCCCGAGTCGGGCCGCGATTCGGACGGGCGTATCTCAAGTACGTCGCTGACGACATGGAGCGTATCGCCGGGGCGCACCGGGCGGGGCCAGCGCATCTCGTCCAGTCCCATGCCCACCACACCACCCGCCGGGCGCAGCTCGCTCTGCACTAGCAGCCGCATGGTGATGCCCGCTGTGTGCCAGCCGCTGGCCGCTAACCCGCGAAAAATGCTCGCCTCGGCTTGAGCCTGGTCGAGGTGAAACGGCTGTGGGTCGTACTGGCTAGCAAAGGCAACAATCTCCTGCTCCGTCACCGTGTACGAGTCGCTGGTGAAACCGTCACCGACGTGTAAATCTTCGAGATAACGCATGGTTGCTCCAAGTTACGACTAAAGAATGTATGAAGTATGAGTTGCATCGAACCAACGCGGATCATAACCTGGTTCTTGGTTCTTGGTTCCCTTCGACAAGCTCAGGGCAGGCCTGGTTCTTGGTTCTCTCCAAGCCCTATTCTCACCGCAACACAATGCAGGTCGTCGTGGCGTGGGCGTAGAGCTTGCCGTCGCCGTCGGTGAGGCGGGCCTCGGCGGTGGCCACGCGGCTGCCAACGGCGATGATTTTACCCTCGCACTGCAAGCGTCCGCTGGCGATGGTGATGGGGCGCACATAGTTGACCTTGATCTCCAGGGTCGTGTAGGCTACGCCAGCGGGTAGCGTCGAGTGAATGGCGCAGCCCATGGCCGAGTCGCAGATGGTGGCGGTAACCCCGCCATGCACGCTGCCAATGGGGTTGTAGTGGTATTCAGCTGGCTCCAGGGCGAAGACGATGCGGCCTGCCTCAACGTCAACCGCTGTAATACCAAGGGCGGCCATAAATGGCGGTGGCGGAATCTCGCCCCGGCCAATCGCCTGAAGCAACTCCAGTCCACTCAGGTTTCTGGCGGCCTTTGCTCCAATCATCGGGTCTTCCCAGCTAAAGGTGTGGGTGCGGGTTGTGGTCGGCGCGTCGGTCATTGTTTAATCTCCTATGTTGTTGTGCCACAAAGGGCACAGAGAACACCGAGGTGGTTGTATTGTGTGAAGCGTGAAACGTGCTGCGTGCCCTAAAGTGCTGAGTGCTGAGTGCTGAGTGCTGAGTGAACACAGTGCTGCGTGCTGCGTGCTGCGTGCTGCGTGATGCTACGAGTAACGTGCATCGTTGGTCATTGAATTGCAGCGAGGGCGGGTCACCGACCGCGCCCCAACAACGCTGCATTATCCATCGCTCATCATGCCCACTGCTAACTGCTAACTGCTAACTGCTAACTGCAATCTCCAATACCCTCTGTGTTCTCTGTGCCCTCTGTGGCTAACATGCCAATGTACCAGTGCATGTGGGCGATGGCCCGCGCCATGTGGCTCGGGTCGTCATACAGCTTGCTAAGCATCAGCGCCCCTTCCAGCGTGGCCGTCAGCATCGAAGCGACGGTGCGTGGGTCGGCGTCGGGCCGTAGCTCGCCCCGCTGCACGCCCAGTTTCACATGCACGCCGATGAGCTTGAGCCAACTCAGCATAGCCTCGCGGGCTTTTTCGCGAAACACGGGTGAGGTGTCATCGAACTCGACTGCCGTATTGAGAATGGGGCAGCCCCCCGGCAGCGGCGGCGCGGTGACATAATCCTGGAACACATCTACAATCGCTCGCAGGCGCTCAACCGCATGTTCCTTGCCGGACAGAGCCAGCTCAAAGCGCTGAGTCATCAAATCTACGGCATAGTCGAAGGCGGCCAGGGCCAGTTCCTCTTTGCTGGCAAAGTGGTTGTAGATGCCGCCCTTCTCCATGCCGGTGGCCTCGATCAGGTCGTTCATCGAGGTGCCCGCATAGCCCCGCACGTTAAACACGTCGGCGGCCCGCATCACGATCAGTTGGCGTGTCCATTCACCTTTGGCCATATGTAAGGGTTAAGGGTTAAGGGTTAAGGGTTAAGGGTTAAGGGTTAACTTCAGCAAAAATAAGTGAGAATCAAT
>JALONX010000632.1 GCA_025454695.1 Chloroflexaceae bacterium | reverse complement strand
CTGTTTACGGCGCTGCTCATTCCTTCCACCTCGGCCCGCGCCGCGCTGATGGTGCCGGTCTACACGGCAATGGCGGCGGCGTTTAAGGATGCCCGCATCAACCGTGCGCTGGCGATTATGCTGCCGGTCAATATTCTGCAATCGGCAGTGGCCTCGCTGGTTGGGGCCGGTGCCCACCTGGTGATTAACGACTCGCTCGGCCAGCTGACCGGGCGGCCCTTCTCCTTCTTTGAGTGGATTTTGATGGGACTCCCGTTTGCGGCACTCTCGTCGTTTGCCACCACCTGGGCCATTCTGCACATGTTTCTCGACAGCGACCGCCGCAAGCTCTCGCTGAAGGGTGGGGCACTGGCGAGCATGCCAACGCCGGGTGCGATGGGCATGCAGGAGAAATACATCATTGGTGTGACGGCAAGCCTGGTGCTGCTGTGGGCCACCGAAAGCTGGCATGGCATTGACAACGCACTGATTGCGGTGCTGGGTGCCCTTGCTGTCACCATTCCCACCTTTGGCGTGCTGAAGTTTAAGGAAGCCGCCAAAGGGGTTGAATGGGAGATGATCATCTTTGTGGCGGCGACCCTGGCTCTGTCTGAAGCGCTGGTGGAAAGCGGCGCGGGCAAGTGGCTGGTGGATGTGCTGCTCACCGGCAGCGGCGTGGCCGACCTCGGCTCAACGCTGGTGGTGCTGCTGGCCGTGACTCTGATCACGCTGACCTCCCATCTCTACATCACCTCGCGCTCGGCCCGTGGCGCGGTGATTGCGCCGCTGATTGTGTTGCTAGCCTTCAGCACTGGTCTCGATCCCTCGACGCTGGCCTTTATCACCGCCGCTGGCATTGGCTACTGCATTACGCTGGTGGTGAGCGCCAAGCCGCTAACGATGTTTCAGCAGATTGGCGGCGATGGCACCCAGACCTTCTCAGCGGGCGATCTGTTTAAGCTGAGTAGCCGCCTGGCCCCGCTGCATGTGGTGCTGATCATCATCTTTGGGGTGGCCTACTGGCCCTTGTTTGGCCGTGGTGCGCCAATCAACGTGGCCCAGGCCGAAGAGCGGCTGGCCCAGGCTCCGATCACGGTGGGGCAGCCCGGCCTGTTGCAGGGCAACCTGTTTATTCCCCAACAGACGATTGAAGATGTGGGTCTGCGCTATGTGAATGGTGCCTTGCAAACGGTGAACGGTGCGCCCTGCCAGTGTGGCGTGGCTCCCACGGGCAGCGTAACGCCGCTGGTGGGGCCTGGTGGCGTGCCCTTTACCTTCACGGCTGGTGGTTTTACACCCGGCACAAACGTTGTGGGATGGGTCGTTGGCCCCGATGGCCAGCGCACCAACATCACTGCACAGAACCCCGTTCCAGTGGCGAGTCTGTCGCCAGTGACTGACCTGGTGCGGATCACCGCTGATGCACAGGGGAATGTGACCGTGACCTGGACGCCTCCGGCGAATGCGCTCCCCGGCGTGTGGCGGCTGGTGCTGCGCGGTGATGATGATGACGACGATGATCGTGAAATCGAGATTAGCTTCACCATCATCGGGGCGCTGGTGCCGGTGAACCCAACCGCCCCGCCGCCGTCGCCAACGGTTCCGCCCGCACCCACGGAAACGGCGGTGCCGACCGCTACGCCAGTGCCACCCACGGCCACAGCGATCCCGCCAACGGCGACTGCTGCGCCCCCGCCGCCCCCGGCAGCGCCGCCACCCGCGCCGCCACCGGCCCCGCCACCGGCGCCGCCACCCGCGCCGCCACCGGCCCCGCCACCGGCCCCGCCACCGGCAGACGATGGGGGTGGGGATGATGGCGACGATGATGGGGGTGATGACTAAACGTAGTGTTGCGACGTGAAGTCGGGGTCAGTAGCACACAGTATTATTGCTTCCCACGGACGGAATGGTCGCCAGTGTTCACTGGCGACCGTTTCGGCATGTCAGCGAAATGCCAATCCGCACGGTAGTACCTGCCATGTACACGAGGGAGGCAGTGGTGTGGGTTGGTAACCCGCTAGACCGCTCGCTACGCAAGCAGCCGCGTACCGCGTGTGCGCTAGATAGCTGGTATCAATCTATTACATTCTGGTATAGTAGACGCTATGGACAGGATGCGGTTTCGGGTATTGCCCGTGAAACCCATGTGTTTTGTGCAGAAAGGATGATTGTGGCACAAACTCCACGCTTGACAGAAGGAGTACAGCCGGGGCAGCGCCGTTTCACGCTGGAACGCCGCTCGATTGTGGCGTTCGTGTTGGCCCTGGTTGGGCTGCTTGGCATTGGGCTTCTCCCCGCTGATCTCTCGTTTGCCGGGCGCGTGGCTCTGGCCGTCTGGTTTCTGGCAATTATTGCCTGGACACTGACCCCGCTGAGTGACACCTTTGTGGCGCTGCTGGGCGTGTTCGCCCTCATCCTCTCCTCGACTATCGGCACGCAAAACTTTTTCGCCAGCCTGGGGAACTCGATCATCTGGCTCATGATTGGCGCTTATATTGTGGCCAGTGGTTTGAATGCTTCTGGCCTTTCAGTACGCATAGTGAATCTGGCCGCCCGTGCTGCCCGCACCGTGAACGGACTCTTCTTCGCGCTTGTGGTGGTGCTGCTGCTTGCCGCCATTATGATCCCGTCTGAGTCGGTGCGGGCCGCCTTGATGGTGCCAGTCTACACAGCGATGGCAGCGGCCTTCCGCGATCCGCAGATCAACCGGGCGCTGGCGATTATGATGCCGGTGAACATTGTGCTGACGGCGGTCGCCTCGCTAGTGGGGGCCAGTGCCAACCTGGTGATTAACGATGCGCTGGGCCAGCTCACGGGTCAGCCGCTGAGCTTCGGCGGCTGGTTGCTGATGGGGCTGCCCTTTGCGGCGGTGTCGGCCTTTGGCAGCACCTGGGTTATCCTGCGCATGTTTCTCACCCCGGCCCAACGCCAGATGCCCCTGAAGCAGCTCCTGAGCCAACGTCTGGCCCAGACTGGCCCACTGACAGGGGCCGAACGCGCGATGGCGGTGGTGACAGTGGCGCTGCTGGTGTTGTGGCTCACCGAACCGCTCCACCGCATCAACAGTGCGCTGGTGGCCTTGCTCGGCGCAATCGCGGTCACCATGCCGGGCATAGGGGTGGTGAGCTTTAAGAAGGCGTTAAACGACGTGTCCTGGGACTCAATCATGTTTGCGGCGGCGACCTTATCGCTGTCGAGCGCCCTGGTGGAAACCGACGCCGGGAGTTGGGTGGTGCGACAGCTGCTCGTCAATAGCGGGGTGGCAGGGCTTGGTTCGCAAGTTGTGATTTTGATGGCTATTGTGCTGGTAGCCATGAGCCTGCACCTGCTGGTTACGTCCCGTTCAGCCCGCAGTGCCATGGTAGTGCCTGCCACCGTGTTGCTGGCCTTCAGCATAGGCTTTAGCCCCCAAACACTGGCCTTTATCACTGCTGCAAGCATTGGCTACGCCATTACGCTCGCAGTCAGTTCACGGGCGCTTACCACCTTCCAGCGTGTCACCGATGACACTGGTGCAGCGGCCTTCACGGCGGGCGATCTCCTCCGGCTGAGTAGTGTGTTGGCTCCCTACCATGTGGTGTTGCTGCTGATGTTTGGCTTTACCTACTGGCCGCTGTTTGGCAGCCCCCAACCGGCCACGGCAGCGCAGGCCCAGCAGCAGCTGCAAGCTGCGCCGATCACCACAGGTCGTCCGGGGCTTTTAGAGGGCAATCTGTTTGTGCCAGAGGAGGTGTTGGATCGTTTTGGCATTCGGATGCAGGGTGGCTCTGCCGTGCCTGATCCAAATGTGCTGTGTGCGGCCTGCCCCGTGCCCACAGCTACGCCCGTGCCCCCTACGGCCACACCCACGCTCGTACCCCTATCCACGGTTACGCCCGTGCCAAGCCCAACCCCCACGGAAACACCCGTGCCGCCAACGCCAACAGCACTGCCGACGGAAACGCCCGCGCCGCCACCCGCGCCGCCACCTGCGCCGCCACCCGCGCCGCCACCCGCGCCGCCACTCGCGCCGCCCCCGGCAGATGATGGTGGGGGCGATGAGGATGGGGACGACTAACCTCTCCGTGATGATGCGCTGCTTGCAATGGCGGTAGCGTGCTACCCGCATGCTCAACGGCCCGACGAGGTTTGTCTCGTCGGGTCGTTGCCACCCGTGCGTTTCGTGTTCCCGTCCTTTGCGTGCCTTCGTGGATCACCCATGGGCGTGATGTAGCCGCGTAACCCCCGCTGATTAAGAAATAGGCCCTACTCGCCGCTGTTCTTAACACGGGCTTAACGCAAGTTTAATTGCACGATAAAGTCAAGA
>JALONX010000631.1 GCA_025454695.1 Chloroflexaceae bacterium | reverse complement strand
CTGCTGGCGATGGGGCGGGCCGTGCTGGTGGGGCTGCTGGTGGCGGAAGGTGGGCTGGCCCTCTACGCGCCCTTCTTCGATAGCTTCTACGCCATGGTTGGCGGCATTGGCGTTGTCAATAATTTTACCACCTTGCGCGATTACGCCATTGTCTACGGCGTGTTTCTGGCGGTGCTGCTGCCGCTGGCGCTTGGGGCGATCATCCGCAGTTGGCAGTTGGCAGTTGGCAGTTGGCAGTTTAAGCAACGGCCACTGTTGATTGTTGGTGTGATTAGTGGTCTGCTCATTCTGACGGCGTTTATGCTGCCAGACGTTGGGCTGCGGCTGGCGTTGGCGGCGCTGCTGCTGGGGCTGGCTATCCTCTTCTTCCAGCGGCGTATCGGCACGCCTGCATGGTTCACGTTGCTGCTGGTCACCACTGGCGTGGGTGTGTCGCTGGGGATGGAAATTGTTTACATCCGTGACCACCTGGCGGGCGGCGACTGGTTCCGCATGAACACCGTGTTTAAGTTCGGCATGCAGGTCTGGGTGGTGTTTGCCCTGGCCGCTGCCGCCGGGCTGCCGCTGGTGCTGCAGGGGGTGAAACGGCTGATGGCGCGGCGGATTGACCCCGGTGTGTTGCAACCTGCCTACGGTCTGGTGCTGGTGGCCCTGGTGGCCCTGGCTGCCATCTACCCGCTGGTGGGCACGCTAAGCCGGGTGGCCAACCGCTTCCCCGATGCGCCCGCGCCGACGCTGAATGGGCTGGCCTTCATGCGAAATGCAACCTTTGACTACAATTGCGATTTTGGCGGCTGCGAGCCGGGCCAAACCAACGTGCTGATTGACCTGCGCGGCGATGCGGCGGCGATTGACTGGCTCAACAGCAATGTGCGCGGCACGCCAGTAGTGCTGCAATCCAACCTGTTTTTCTACCGGGCCTACGGCATCCGCGTGGCGGCCAACACCGGCCTGCCCACGGTGGTTAGCGCCTTGCATGTGAATGAGCAGCGCGACCCTTTTCTGGCCAGTGTGCGCGACCAGGATGTGGAGACACTTTACCGTAGCAGCGACCGGGAGCAGACACTGCGGCTGCTGGCGAAGTACAAGGTGAACTATGTGTATGTCGGCGGGGTGGAACGGGCGGTGTACAACCAGGCGGGCCTGGACAAGTTCGCCGCGATGAACGGCATCTACATGGACGAGATTTATAATCGGGATGACGTGCAGATTTACCGCGTGCGCCCGTTGCCCGCCATGTACAGCGCGCCTGAACGGGTGGCCTTTGCGCCTGACCCGCCGCCTGCGCTGCTCAACTGGCAGGACGACGGGCAGACGGAGCCGCTGACCAGGCCGCGGCCCGGCGTTCGCCCCGATAATCAGCCCGCCGACCTGACGGAACTGGAAGCGGCGGTGGCCCAGGAGCCAACCAACGGGCCGCTGGTCTTCGGCCTTGCCGAGCGCTACCGCAACCTGAGTCGCTTCGATGACGCGGCGCGGGTGCTGGCCCCGGCGGCACGGGCCAACCCCAGCGACATCGGGTTGTTCCATCTCTGGGGCGATATTCTGACCCAGGCGGGCCGCCTTGATGAGGCCGAGCAGGTCTACACCACGGTGGCCCGCAACAACCCCAGTGCTGGCAACTGGAACAAGCTGGGCGCGGCGCTGCTGACGTGGGGCGAGCTTGACAAGGCCGAACTGGCGCTGACCCAGGCCCTGGCCCTGGATGGCACCGCGCCGGAGCCATATTTTCACCTGGGGCAGCTCTACCAGCAGCGGGGCGACAACGACAACGCGGTGAAGAATCTGGAAACCTACCTGCAACTCGCGCCTGAGGGCCAGTTCAGCCCCGACGCCCGTGAGCTGTTGCAGCAGCTGCAACCGTGAGGATAGTGAGCAGTTGGCAGTTGGCAGTTGGCAGTTTCTTCAATGCGTCTCACCGGAAACTGCAAACTGGAGACTGCCAACTGGATACGGTAACTCGTAACTTGTAACTCGTAACTCGTAACTTGGCGTATGTTTTTTGAAATATTCCGCTGGTGGCTGGTTATTCAGGCGTTGGGCCTGCTGGCGCTGCCGCTCACCAATTTTCTGTTTCGTTTTCTGCCGGACAGGGGTTATGCTTTTAGCAAAGCCTTTGGCTTGCTGCTCACCGGCTACGGCGCATGGCTGATCGCCATGCTCGGCATTGCGCCCTTCGGTGCGCCGCTGCTGGCGGTGGTGGCGCTGGCCGTTGGGGTAGCGGGGTGGCTCGCAACAAGAACCAAGAACCGAGAATCGAGAACCGAAGGAAATAAGCGAGATTTGGTTCTTGGTTCTTGGTTCTCGGTTCTTTCCTGGCGTACCCTGCTCGCCTACGAGTTGCTCTTTCTCGGCGCGTTGCTGTTTCTGGTCTGGATGCGCTCGCACGACCTGGGCTTTGTGGGGCCAAACCCCTGGGGCACCGAGCGTCCGATGGATCTGGCCTTTTTTAACGCTATTCAGCACAGCGCCAATTTCCCGCCCAATGACCCGTGGCTGGCGGGTTTCAGCATCAACTACTACTACTTTGGCTACATGCTGATGGCTGTGATGGCTCTGCTCAGTGGCGTGACGGGCGGGGCCGGTTACAATCTCTCGTTGGCGCTGATTTTCGCCCTCACCGCCCTCGGCATCGCCGGAGTGATCCTCAACCTCATTCGGCTGTATGAGGCCAAGAACCGAGAACCCGTAGGGGCGAACCTTTTTGCCCAACCCGAGAACCGGGAGCCAGCCCCCCTCAATCCCCCGCACGTGGGGGAGGTCAGAACCGAGAACCGACTCACTGAAACTCCATCTTCAATGACTCGTGGACGCGGCTTTCTTTCGCTGGCTAATGTGGGCGCGGGGGCGGCGGTGCTGCTGGCGCTGGTGTTTGTGCTGTTTGCCGCCAACCAGTTTGGGGCGTTGCAGGTGCTTGTGGGCAGCGAACGGGTGGTGGCGCTGGACGGCGGGCAACTCGGCGCGGCGGTGGGCCAGGCCCTCGGCGGCGCACCGACCATCAACCTGCCCAGCCCGGTCAATACGCTCCCTTGGGATTGGGGCAGCTTCCAGACGCTGGAACGGGGCGACCGGGTGAACGACTTCAACTGGTGGTGGCCCTCGCGGGCGTTGTGGGACGAGGTCTCGGTGGCTGACCCGAACGCGCCTGCGCCCACCGTGCGCCGCTATAACATCACCGAATTTCCCTTCTTCAGTTTCTGGCTCGGCGACATGCACCCCCATGTGATGTCGTTGCCGTTTGTGCTGCTGGCGCTGGCCCTGGCCCTCAACACGCTGGTGCGCCCGGCAGCGCCGACGTTTACGCTCAACCGGGCGGGCTGGATGGAGTTGCTGCTCACCGGGCTGCTGCTGGGCAGTCTCTACACCATCAACAGCTGGGATTTGCCGACCTACATCTTGCTCTACGCCGGGGCGCTGGCGTTGCTCTACTGGCGCTTTGCCGAGGGCCGTTTCGAGCAGTTGCTCTGGCAGCCGCTGCTGCAACAACTGGCGATGGTGGCGCTGACGGCGTTTGTGCTGTTTGCGCCGTTTCACCTCACCTTCCGCTCGTTTGCGGGCGGCGCGGCGGCCACCAGTCTGCCCATCATCGGCGGGCTGACGCGGGTGATCGGCCTCTACACCGGCGAGCGTAGCGGCCTGCATGCTTTTCTGATTATCTTCGGTCTGTTTCTGCTACCGCTGCTGGCCTTTGTGTACATCTTGCGTCGTGAGTTGAACCAACCACATGGTGCTGACAGTAGTCAACAGTTGGCCCTGATTGCGCGGACTCATCCTTCATCCTTCATCCTTCATCCTTCAAAACTGTTGCCGTTGCTACCGCCGGTGCTGCTGGTCGTTGGCCTGCTGCTGGGCTTCCCGCTGCTGGCGCTGCTGGGGCTAGGGCTGCTGGCGGGCTGGCTAGCCATGCGTCTGGTCAACCGCCCGGTTGAGTCGTTCGGGTTGCTGGTGGTAGCCCTGGGCTGCGCCATCGCCTTCGGCACCGAACTGATCTTCATCCGCGACACCTTTGACGGGCGCATGAACACCATCTTTAAGTTCTACTACCAGATCTGGCTGCTCTGGGGCGTGCTGGCGGCGTTTGGCACATGGTGGTTGCTCAAGCAGACGGGAGCCACACAGACGGGAGACGGGAGACGGGAGACGGGAGTCACACAGACGGGAGACGGGAGACGGGAGACGGGAGTCACACAGACCGGAGAGGGGAGACGGGAAACAGTAGATGAAATTGACACGACTGAGCTTGCGCGGCCCCGGTCTTCGGTCTCCCGTCCCCGGTCAATAGCAGTGTTCGCAACGT
>JALONX010000630.1 GCA_025454695.1 Chloroflexaceae bacterium | reverse complement strand
GGAATTACCCAACTGGAAGACGAGCAACGAAACAATAAACAGGCTGGCGCTCAGTCGCACCAGCCCCTGGCGAGCCAGCCAGTAGAACTGGCTCAGCCCCACCACGCTCGTGCCCCAGTAGAACGTGTGTCGCCAGGGCAGCTGCTGGCCTTCCCGGTCGTGCAGAGCAATCGCCACACTCAGCACAGCACAAATCAGGCAGAGCGTGGCAACCGCCTGGCCCTGTCGCCGTTCCAGCGGGGTGGTGGCCCGCCAGGGCGATGTGCGTACAATCCAAACCCCCAACCACACGAGCACGAAACCACGCATGCTATGCAATGCCGTCCAGAAAGCTGACGGCTCAAACGGCAACCAGACGAACCACATCAACAGCAGATACAGGCCGCCAATGGCGATACAGAAGTAGCTCCAGACCAGCCGACGCGGAGAAAGGCTGCTGGTTGCACGCTGCGTGTGTACCTGGGTATACCGTCGCCAGATCGTTTCCGGGAGACTCTGGAGACGAAGCGGTACCATAGGTTTGCACCCCGCAACAACGTTGTTGAGCTATTAATAGATTACTTGCTTGCGTGTAGCATAGCACATAGAAGCGACCTTGTGAAGGGGTAAGCGTGGGGCGTATGAAGTAATTGATGGGCTGTGAGAGGTGGGGCGTGAAACGTACTACGTACTGCGTGAAACGTGAAACGTAATGCGTATGGACTGTGAGAGGTGGGGCGTGAGGCGTGAAACGTGGGGCGTGAAACGTAATGCGTAATGCGTGAAACGTGAAACGTGAAACGTGAAACGTAATGCGTATGGACTGTGAGAGGTGGGGCGTGAGGCGTGAAACGTGGGGCGTGAAACGTGGGGCGTACTGCGTGAAACGTAATGCGTAATGCGTTATCTGTAAGAAGTGAATAAAGATTACGCAGCACGCAGCACGCAGCACGCAGCACAATCCTATGTCGCCCGCCGCAAATCTTTGATGTTGAGTTGCAGGCTGCGTTCGTTGTTCCACTCGCGAGACTCGAGGGTGTAGGCCACGTCTATCAGGCGGTGTTTTTGCAGCGGTTCGGCCAGGTGGCCCATGCGGAAGGCGATGGCTTCAAGCGGTTTGCCATTGCCGTTGCTCAGCAGCAGCCGCAGGTGCTGGCCGTCGCCGCCACGGGTGCGGGCATCCACCACTTGCACCTTGCGGCTCAGCAGAGTGGGCTGGGGGTTCGCCTGGCCAAAGGGTTCTAGCCGGGCCAGGTCGTTGTAGAAATCCCAGGTCAGGGCCGAGAGCGGCACATCGGCGTCAAGGTGCAACGTGGGCGTGAGCATGTCGTCGGTGAGGGCGGTTTCGGCCAGGGCCAGCAGGCGCTGCTCCAATTCCGGCAGGCACTCGTTGTTGATAGTGAAGCCCGCCGCCGCCGAGTGGCCACCGAAGCGCACAAACAGGTCTTTACATGTGGTTAGCGCTTCGACGATGTTGAACCCGGTGACCGAGCGGGCCGAGCCACGGGACTGCTCCTCGCCACGTTCGATCAGCAGCACGGGCCGCCCCCACTCTTCCACCAGCCGCCCCGCCACCAGCCCCACCACCCCGGCGGGGAAGCCCTCGCCATCCAGCACGACAATCCGGTTGGTCTGTTTGCCGTTAACTTCGGCCTGTTCGCGGGCGGCGGCCTGCACCTTTTTGGTCAGCTCCTGGCGCTCGCGGTTGGTCTGGTTCAGCTCCTGGGCCAACCGTTGGGCGGTGGCAAAATCGTCGGCCAGCAGCAACTCGTAGGCCCGCACGGCGTCGTCCAGTCGCCCGGCAGCGTTGATGCGGGGGCCGAGCATAAAGCCAATGTCAGTGGCGGAGATGTTGCCCTGGGCCAGGCCCGCCGCTGCAATCAGCGCCCGCAGGCCGGGGCGCTGGGTAGCATTAATCGCTTCCAGACCCGCCTTCACCAGCACGCGGTTCTCGCCGTTGAGCGGCCCCATGTCAGTCACGGTGCCAAGGGCCACTACATCAAGCAGGTCGCGCCCGCGCAGCTCGCCCAGTTTCATGCCCCGCTTCACCAGGGCTTGCACCAGCTTAAAGGCAATGCCCACGCCAACGAGCTGTTTGTAGGGGTAGTTGCAGTCATTCTGCTTGGGGTTCACCACCGCCAGCGCCTGGGGAATCACTTCCGGCGGGTGGTGGTGGTCGGTCACGATTACCTCAAGACCAATGTCCTGGGCGTGGGCCACTTCATGCACGTTGCTAATGCCACAATCTACCGTAATCAGCAGGCGAATACCATCAGCGGCGAGCTGTTCCGCCGCCAGGTTGTTGAGGCCATAGCCTTCGCGGGTGCGGTGGGGAATATAGGCCCGAATCGAGCCGCCCATCGCCGTCACGGCCTGGCGCAGCAGCGTCACCGCTGTCACGCCGTCGGTGTCAAAATCGCCGTAGACAGCCATAGGCTCGCCCGCCTCAATCGCTTTGGCAATGCGGGCGCTGGCCTCGGTCATACCCTTCATCAGCATGGGGTCGTGCAGGCCAGTGCGGTAGTCGGGGTTCAAAAATGCGGCGACCGTCTCTGGGTCGCGCTGTTCGCGCTGGTGAAGCAGAGTCGCCAGTAGGGGCGAGCAGTCGAGCTGGGCAGCGAGCCCGGGCGGGGCCTGGTCGCGCAGCACCCAACGTTTACGGCGTGCAGACATAGCGTTTAAAAATTATGATGATGATGTATGAAGGTTGAAGACGACTGATGAACGATAAACGATGAACGATGCAACCGCAACGCCAACCCCGTGCATTATAGTTCGTTTGGAACAATTGCGCCAATCGCCCGGCGTTCTCGTGGTACTATAAAAACGATGGATTTTCTATGGCAACCTGTGTGAACATTGCACCAATCTATCATCTCTCATCTCCAATCGCTAATCTGCAATCAAAAGGACATGTATGTCGCAGCTTGAGTCCGCCGAAACCTTCGCCCCGCTCTACCGCCACCAGTTCGCCAACCTCACCACCTTTCGCAAGAACGGCACCGCTGTGCCCACGCCGGTCTGGTTTGCGTTAGAAGGGGGCAAAATCTATGTCACGACCCTGATGGACGCGGGCAAAGTCAAACGTATTCGCAACAACAGCCGGGTGACGCTCGCCCCATGCACCCGCAGCGGCGACCCGCTTGGCCCGGCGGTGGAAGCCCAGGCCCGCGTGCTGCCACCAGAGCAAGAGGCCGTGGCCAAACGGGCGCTCGATGCCAAATATGGCTTTCAAAAGCTGGTCTTCGACTTCTTCCTGAACGTTCGGGGTGCCAAGCGGGCCTACATCGAAATCGTTCCGGCCTAATTAACCGCCAAGCGCAGCACGTACTACGTATTACGTACTGCGTAACAATCATCAATGACGATCAATGAGGTCAATGTGGAATTACGCAGTACGCAATACGCAGGACGCAGTTACTCGACAATTCGATCCTCTATTTCCCATCCATGGTCGAGGATGTGCCAGGCCACCCGCCGCACGAAGTAGCGCGGTGTCCAGAAGCCCCCGCCCCGAGGGCCGACCGTTGGCAGTTCGCCCCGGGCCGCTGCGGCCAGCCCCGCCAGAATCGCCTGGCGCTGCGCGGCGTTCTCGTCGTCGGTCTGTGGCTCGCCCTTGTGCCGCAGGCCAAGCTGGCGGGCATAGCCTGTTTCTGAGGCACGCACATGGGCCACAATCCCAGCCACGTTGCGCCCGCCGCCCCGTGGCCCCAGCCGCAGCGTTTTGCCCGCTGCCGCCGCCACGGCCCCATCCAGGGCGTGCCAGCAGGCCCGCAAAATGGCTTGCAACCGCTCCAGCTCGGCCTCATCCAACGGCTGGGAGTCGCTGGCGGGAGCTATGTCTGGTGCGCCAAAATCGGTGGTTGTGTTGCCGGGCAGCCGTTCCACCACCACAAACGCTTCTAGCCTAACTGGCGGCTCAAAGGCCACACCAGCGGCATGCAGCACGCCTGCATAGCGCGGGCCGTAGTCCAGCAATGCCTGCAAGGCGGCAGCCTCATTACGGCCACTGCGGCACCAGCCCGGCCACGCTATTGCGCCTGCAAAGGTGCGTTTGCTGCCCACTTCCAGGTAGATTTTCTGGTGTTGTTCCATCATCGTCAGCTTTCCACAACAGAGCGAGAAGGCGTTTATCATACCACGCTGCCAGCAGCCCTGGCATGCATGCAACCGTTCTACGACAGTGTGGTATACTAGCGCAGCTGTGAATTCCTGTTATGAAGCGCTGGTACAGGTTGTATGCCAAACACCTTCAGGGATTATTACCAACTGTTGAATATTGACCCCAGGGCCGATGAGCAGATGATCAAAGAGGCCTACCG